>JAXDOA010000495.1:0-5069 GCA_034669125.1 Hyphomicrobiales bacterium | reverse complement strand
TCACACAGCGGATGGCCTTCGCTCACATCGGACACCGACAGCGGTCCGCCCGCGCCGTGCAACTCATCCTCGCCGCGCTGCTGATCCTCGGAGCGGCGGAAATACGGCAGCACGTCCTCGAAGCTCCAGCCCGCGTTGCCGAGCTGGCGCCAGTGGTTGAAGTCCTCCGCCTGCCCGCGAATGTAGAGGAGCCCGTTGATCGACGACGAGCCGCCCAGCACCTTGCCGCGCGGCTGAATGATCTGGCGGCCGTTGAGCGCGGGCTCGGGCTCGGAATTGTACAGCCAGTTGTGCTTGGCGTTGGTGAACAGCTTCGCGTAGCCGATCGGCACGTGGATCCAGATGTTGCGATCCTCGCCGCCGGCCTCGAGCAGCAGCACGCGATGGCGCCCGCTCGCGGTGAGGCGGTTGGCCAGCACGCAGCCCGCCGAACCCGCGCCGACGACGATATAGTCGAACGTCCCCGTTTTCAGCACAGCACTTCCTCTATCGTTCTTGCATCTGCCTCGCGGCATGAAACAACGCTAGACCCGGCACGCACAATAGCACCATTGCGGCAGCGAAGAGCGTTGGGGCCGCGGGTGTCCCTGAAAGATCACGGACAAACCCGGCCGCGCTCGGCAAGAAAGCCATCACGACATAATAACAACTGAAGAAAACGCCCATCCCGGGGGCACGCGATTGCGGCCGGAGTGCCTGCGCAGGGAGCGCCATGAGTGGGCCGGGCGGGATTCCGATCACGAGCCCGACGATCACGAAGGCAACCAAGGGTGCGCTCACAAAAGGCAAGACCGCGAGCGCACCAGCGGCAATGAGAAACGAACCCGCCATGGCGAGATTGGGCCGGCCGATCCGCTCGACGATCAAGCCGGAGAACGGGATCGAGGCGATGAGCGACCACCCGAGCAAACTCACGATCCAATTCGCCTCGGACAGCGACCAGCCGAGCGCAGTGAACAGCTCCGGCGTGAAGCTCACCAGAACGATGTAGGCGACATTGAAGATGCCCCACAGAACGCTGGCGATCAGCACCAGCACCCATTCGCGCCGCGTCAGGTCGAGCGTGAGCCGCGCCACCGCGGCCGGCGCAGTCTCGGGCGGGTCCCGATAGGCGAGAGCGACAAGCAGGAGCGCGATCAACGCGCTCGCCGCGCCGAGATGCATGACGGCTTGCCAGCCATACGCGGCTGCGAGTGGTGCGAAGCAAAGGAGTCCGAGCGCGAGACCGAGCGGCCAGCTCGACACAAGGGTCGCCATCGCGGTCGTAATCTCGCGACCCGCAAACCAGTCCGCGATCATTTTGGTTACCAGCACATTGAAGAGCACCGCCCCGGTACCGGAGATCAGGCGCCCTGCCGCCGCCGCCGCGAAGGACGAACTCGCGCCCATCATCGCGCCGCCGATTGCCATCATGGCGAGGCCGGCCAGCACCATCCGCTTTGCGCCAAGGCGCTGACCGAGCATGCCGCCCGGCAGTGCGATCACGATTCCGGGCAGCATATAGAGGCCAATGAGCGCGCCGAGTGCGGTGAAATCAACAGCAAGCGCATCGAGCAGGAACGGGCCAGTCGACGCGACCGTCTGGAACTGCAATCCCATCGCGGTCCGCGCTACGAAAAGCACGGCGAGCATAAGCCAGCGATTTCGGATGGTCACGACGCCCCCCAAGGGGCGTTCAGCAAAGCGCCGCCCGGGGCAATGCTACGCGTTACGCCATTGTGATGACAACCTCGTGGAAGTTACTCCACCTTCAAATTGAGCTTGCGGATCAGCGCGCTCCACTTTGCCTCTTCCTCGTCGATGTCGGCGGCGTATTCGTCCGGAGTCGAGGTCAGCGGATCGCCGCCCTCGGTATGGATGCGCTTCTTCACCTCGTCGGCGTCCACCAGCTTGCGCAATTCGGCATTGAGCCTGTCGACGATCGGGCGCGGCGTGCCGGCGGGCGCCAGCACGCCGTAGTGCAGCACCGAGACGAATCCCGGCAGGCCCGACTCCGCGGCCGTCGGCACATCCGGCAGCAGGCTGAAGCGCGTCGGGCTCAGCACCGCCATGGTGCGCAGCGTGCCGGCCTGAATGTTGCCGAGGGCGGGCGGCAGCACGCCGAACGCGACCGGCACATGGCCGCCGAGCAGATCGTTCATCACGCCGGCCGTCCCCTTGTAGGGCACGATCTGCGCGTCGACGCCGGTGAGCGACTTGAACAGCTCGGCCGAGAGATATCCGCCGGTACCGACCGCCGAGGTGCCAATATTGTATTTGCCTGGATTGGCCTTCATCAGGGCGATCATGTCGCCGACGGTTTTTGCCGGGAACGATGGATGCGCGATCAGCACGACCGGCATCGAGGCAACCAGCCCGATTGCGGTGAAATCCTTGCGCGGATCGAAGCCCGAATTGACGTAGAGACTCGGATTGATCGAGATCGAGCCGGTGTGGCCGAGGAACAGGGTGTACCCGTCGGGCGGGCTCTTGATCAGCGCGCGCGTGCCGACGAGTCCCGAGCCGCCGCCGCGATTGTCCACCACCACCTGCTGGCCGAGCGCAGCCGACAGTTTGTCGGCGACAATGCGCGCCATGGCGTCGACGCCGCCGCCGGGCGGATAGGGCACGATCAGCGTGATACTGCGGGTGGGATAGTCCTTGGCGTGCGCGGGAATACCCCACGCGAAACAGAGCAGCGCACTCGCGATGATAAACTTAACAAAGCTCCGCATCTTCACTCCACCTTCGCGCCGGACATCTTCACGATCGCAGACCATTTCGTCTTCTCACGATCGATGTCGGCGGCGTATTCGGCCGGTGTTCCCGACAGCGGCTCAGCACCGTCAGCCAGAATGCGCGCACGCACGTCGCTCTCGGCAAGCGCGGCCTTGAGCGCAACGCTGAGCTTGTCGATGATCGGTTGCGGCGTGCCGGCCGGCGCCACGATGCCGTAATGCAGCACGGCCTCGTAGCCGGGCAACGCGGCCTCGGCGACCGTCGGCAGATCGGGAAAGATCGGCGAGCGTGCCGGCCCGGTCACGGCGAGCGCGCGCACCTTGCCCTCGCGCACCAGCGCGATCGCAGGCGGCAGCGAGGAGAGATAGATCGCCACGTGTCCGCCGAGCAGATCAGTCAGTGCCGGGCTCGATCCCTTGTAGGGAATGTGCGTGAGCTTGATGCCGGCCATCTGGGCGAGCAACTCGGAGCCGAGATGAATGCCGCTGCCGGAGCCGGCCGACGCGTAGTTCAGTCTGCCGGGCTCGCGCTTGCCCAGCGCGATCAGTTCCGCAATCGATTTCGCCTCGATGCCGGGATGCACCAGCACCACGAGCGCACTGGTGGCGATCAGCCCGACCGGTGCGAAGTCCTGCCGCGGGTCGTAGCCGACATTCGGGTAGAGCGTCGGATTGATCGCGAGCGTGCCGGTGCCGCCGAGGCCGAGCGTATAACCGTCGGGCGCAGCCTTGGCGACCTGGCGCGTCGCGATCGAGCCGCCGGCGCCGCCCTTGTTCTCGATCACGATCTGCTGGCCGAGCGACTTGCTCATCTTCTCGGCGACAATGCGCGCCATCACGTCGTTGCCGCCGCCCGCCGCATAAGGCACTACCAGCGTGATCGGCCGCGTCGGATAATCTTGCGCGGCGGCAGCGCCGGCGTGCGCAAACCAAAACACGACGGCCAGCCGGGCGATGCGCGTCACCAAATCCTCCGCGAAAATTTCCGCCAGCATAAACCAAAAACGAAACCGCCGGCCTCATGATGAGAACCGGCGGTTTTCTTAAAAAATGCGATCCTGTTCCGCGGCCGCGCCGCGGATAATCGCCGAGACTCGTTGCCTACAAGGCTTGGAGCCTAGTGTACGCTTGCGCTTTCGTGGTGCTTCAAGCGGGCGATTTCGTCCTTCACATGCAGCTTGCGGCGTTTCAGTTCCACGATCGTCGCGTCGTCGACCGAGGGGTGCGCCAGGGCATCAGCGAGTTCGGTTTCGAGTGCCTGATGCTTTTTTTCCAGTTCCGCAAGATGCGCTTGCATGGACATCGAGGAAGCCTCCTTTGTGAGATTCCTGACATAATCATTTTGCCAGAAGCACCAAGGCAAGTCGACGCCCGTTTCGTGGTGCGATGCGTCAAATCCCCGCAATTCGCACACGCCGAAGGCGCCCTCCGCCTTGATGCCCGGCCGTTAACGCGCGATACTTGTTAAGGTTTCGGCGTTGCCGGTGCGCGCCGGGGCAGCTTCTTAACCGTTGCGGCACATGACCCCAGAGGAAGAACGCGAGCTCCGCGCGCAGCTGGCGCGCCTGCTACAGGAGCACCGCGACCTGGATGCCGCCATCGAGGCCCTTCAGGTGTCCCCGGGCTCCGATCTGCTGCAGGTCCAGCGGCTGAAAAAGCGCAAGCTGCACCTGCGCGACCGCATCACCTTCATCGAGGACCAGCTCACGCCGGACATCATTGCGTGAGATTCCTACCGGCTTTGTGGTAGCCGGCTGCCCTTCCGCTCGGCCTTGCGGGCATACATCGCGTGATCGGCCTTGGCGGTGACGCCGGCAAGCTCGTCCGAAGGCCCCAGCATCGCAAAGCCGATCGAGGCGCCGACGGCCAGCGCTTGGCCCTCCCACTCGATCCCGGCTTCGCTGATGGCGGCTTCCAGCGCCCACGCCTTGGCGGTCGCGTCGCCTTCGTTCAGATTCCACAGGATCAGGCCGAACTCGTCGCCGCCGAGCCGCGCCACTGTGTCGGAGGCGCGCACCGAGCGCGTCAGCATGGCGGCGACCGCCTTGAGCACGGCATCCCCCGCCGCATGGCCGTGCTGGTCGTTCACCGGCTTGAAGCCGTCGAGATCGATGTAGAACAGCGCCGCGCGCGTGCCGTAGCGCTTGACGTAAGCAAGCGAGCGCTTGAGCTCGCGGTCGAAGCCGCGCCGGTTGAAGATCCCGGTGACCGCGTCGATGTCGGCGGTCGCCTCCAGCTCCTTCACCTTGGCGCGGGCGGCGACAAGCTCGGCCGCAAGACGCTGCACTTCGCCGAGCAGCACGGCGAGCTCGGACGGGACGTTGCGCGACGGCTGGGCGGTGTGCGGCTCGG
>JAXDOA010000494.1:0-2891 GCA_034669125.1 Hyphomicrobiales bacterium | reverse complement strand
CGCACGTTGTGGCGAACTTCGGAATCGGGACACTAGGGACGCGCCGCTTCGCGCGAAATGAAGCCTACTTCTTGCTGCCGAGACTGACGGGACCCTTGCCTTGCCCGCCGGCAACCATGGTGCCCTTCTGCTTCTTGTTCCAGTCAGCCTTCGGCTTCTTCTTTTCCTTGTTGCTGCGCGCTTGACCCTTGGCCATGACGATCCTCCTGCGATTGGTCCGAGCGTGAACCTTCGGACGTTACCACACGTTCTGCGGCGATTCCCCGACCGCCTGCAAGCCTCCGTTACTCGCTCGGGGCAAGTGCCGGGGCAGGCTGCGCGGTTGCGTTGCGCTCCATCAGGTCGATCAGGCGGCCGAGTTTCAGGTTGATCTGGCCGAGCTGGAACGCCGCGTACTCGTTGGCGTAAGCGATGCGCTCCTCCGCGCCCTGGGTCTGGTCGTGGCGGATGAGCGGCAGGAAGTCCGCCTCGAAAAATGCGTCATAACGCGCGCGGATGCGGTCGTCGGACATCGCGACCTCCTTTGTTTGCTGGGTAGCGCGAGCCTAGGACCGATTGGTTAAGAAGCTGGCCTGATCAGAGCACGCGGCCCTTGCCGACGCGCGGGGCAGGGCGCCCGCCATCGGCAGCGATCATGATCACCACGATCTCATCCGGGCGCGGTGCGTCCGCGATCATCACCGTCATGGTGTCGAAGTGGTCGAACGACCAGATGTCGTCCTTGTTGGCGAGCGGCACGTCGATCGCGGTGCCGGCGGCTGCGACCTTTACGTTCGACGAGATGATCGCCTCGCCACCTCCGACCGCCGCGCGCATCGGCTTGCCGAGCTTGGGATGGATCAGCGCGCCGCCATGCTCGAAGTCGCCGGCAACGCCGACGATCGCCGCCTTGCCGTAGCTGGTCGCCGGATTTTCCAGCCGGCGCACCACGTCTGGCATGATGGCCTCGCCAAGCTTTGCGCCGACCTCGAACAGCGCGGACAAATCCTCGACGTGGCCCTGACCGGCGAACGGATTGGCGATCACCGCGATGCCCGCGACGCGCGTGGTCGGCCTTGCGGCCGCCCGTCCTGCTTCGGCGAGGATGCGCTCTTCGACGAAGACGATCTTGCGGATCGTGGTCAACGTCTCACCGCTCCAGTCTTTTCACCGCTCCAATCTTGCCAGCAGGCTCGACGTATCCCAGCGGCCGCCGCCCATCTTCTGCACTTCCGAGTAAAACTGGTCGACCAGCGCCGCCACGGGCAGGTGCGCGCCCGAGCGGCGCGCCTCGGCAAGGCTGATCGAGAGGTCCTTGCGCATCCAGTTCACCGCGAAGCCGAAATCGTACTTGCCGGCATTCATGGTCTTATAGCGGTTCTCCATCTGCCACGACTGCGCGGCGCCCTTGGAGATCGTCTCGATCACGGCTTCGACATCGAGGCCGGCCTTCTTGGCGAAGTGAATGCCTTCGGCGAGCCCCTGCACGACGCCCGCGATGCAGATCTGGTTGACCATCTTGGTGAGCTGGCCGGAGCCCGCCGGACCCAGCAGCTTGCACATGCGCGCATAGGCGGCGATCACCGTCTCGGCGCGCCCGTAGGCTTCGGCATCGCCGCCGCACATCACGGTCAGCACGCCGTTCTGCGCGCCTGCCTGTCCGCCCGACACCGGCGCGTCGATGAAATCGAAGCCGCGCTTCTTGGCGTCCGCGTAAAGTTCGCGTGCGACTTCCGCCGAAGCCGTGGTGTGGTCGACGAACACCGCGCCCTTTTTCACTTTCGGAAACGCCGCACCCGCGACCTTGCGAACGTCATCGTCGTTGCCGACGCACATCATCACCAAGTCCTGGCCCTCGGCCGCTTGCTCCGCGGTCTTGGCGGCCTTGCCGCCGAATTCCTTGGCCCAGCTTTCCGCCTTCGCGAAGGTTCGGTTGTAGGCCGTGACCTCGTGGCCGCCTTTGTTCTTCAGGTGCCCGGCCATCGGGTAGCCCATCACGCCCAGACCCAGAAACGCGACCTTCGCCATAGTGTTTTCTCCCTGACAGCCAGATTTGATGCTGGTGTTTGCGCGACGGGATGGTGCGGCGTCAACCGCCTAATGGCATTGACCCTTGCGGTGGCTTATCTACACAGGCGGGCGCACACGCAGGGGACATGAATGGCGACCAAGGACGACGTGCTTGCGGCGCTCGCCGCCGTGAAAGGCCCGGATGGCGCGCCCTTGCCGCAAACCGGCAAGCTCTCCGACGTCGTCGTGAGCGACGGCAAGGTATTTTTCTCGATCACCGTCGATGCCGCCGTGGTCCAGCAGTGGGAGCCGGTGCGCAAGGCGGCCGAGGCCGCGGTGCGCGCTGTGCCCGGCGTGAAGTCCGCCATGGTCGCGCTCACGGGCGAGCGCGCCGCGGGTGCTGCGCGCACTGCGCCGCCGCCGGCGAAAGCGGCGGGTAATGGGCACGGTCATGCGCATGCGCCGCGCGGCGAGCGGCCGGTGCAGGGCCCGCCCGGCGTCACCGCGATCGTCGCGGTCGCGTCGGGCAAAGGCGGCGTCGGCAAGTCGACGACCGCGATCAATCTCGCGCTCGGCCTGCGCGATCTCGGCCTGAAAGTCGGCGTGCTCGACGCCGACATCTACGGCCCGTCGGTGCCGAAGCTGCTCGCCATCAAGGGGCGCCCCGAAACGCTCGGCGGCAACCGGCTCCGCCCGATGCAGGGCTATGGCCTCACCGTGATGTCGATCGGCTTCCTGGTCGCCGAGGATACGCCGATGATCTGGCGCGGTCCGATGGTGATGTCGGCGCTCACGCAGATGCTGCGCGAGGTCGAATGGGGCACGCTCGACATCATGATCGTCGACATGCCGCCTGGCACCGGCGACGCGCAGCTCACCATGGCGCAGCAGGTGCCGCTCGC
>JAXDOA010000493.1:0-12992 GCA_034669125.1 Hyphomicrobiales bacterium | reverse complement strand
CTCCAACGGGAGGATCTCGGAAACCGACTAATTCGATTGGCTGGGGCTCATGATCTTCAGAAAACGACTTTAGCGATTGATGAAGCCGGATATCGTCTGAGCCGACTGCTGTTAGCTCAGCTAGCACTCAATGCCGGCTTTGGCCTCGTGATTGGTTTCGGATTGTGGCTGATCGGAGTGCCCAGTGCGCCCCTCTGGGGTCTTCTCGCAATGGCATTGCGATTCGTGCCCTATATCGGCGCTGTAATCGCTGCAATCCTTCCACTTATTGTGGCGGCAGCAGTAGGCGACGGGTGGAGCATGGTCTTGTGGACCGCCGCACTATTTCTGACCGTCGAGCCGCTGGCAGGTCACGTCATCGAACCGATGCTCTACGGGCACAGCAGTGGACTGTCACCGGTTGCGATCGTCGTATCGGCTACATTCTGGACCTGGCTGTGGGGCCCGATCGGCTTGGTGCTCGCGACCCCATTGACTATCTGCCTCGTCGTGCTCGGGCGTCACGTCGATCGGCTGGAATTTCTTGAGGTCCTTTTGGGCAACGAGCCCGCGCTCAATCCGTCTCAACTTGTTTATCAACGCCTGCTGGCCGGAGATCCGATCGAAGCGATTGATCAAGCGGAAGAGTTCCTGAAGGAAAAAGTGCTTATCGAATATTACGACGATGTCCTTCTCGAAGGCCTTCGATTAGCCGAATTGGATGCGCGCAAGGGGCTCTTGGAAGAAGATCGCGCTGTTCGCATCAAGGAGACGGTCGCTGAGGTCTTGGAGGATCTGAGCTCTCACCAAGACATAAAGCCGGAAAAGGTGGCGCCTGCTGGCGAGGTCTCCAACCTTTCGCAACTGACCAAAGCGGAATCAAAGCCGAACCTCAACGCAACAGTAGAACTCCCAGGGGAGTGGAAAGAGGAGCGCGTCCTGTGCGTTCCCGGTATTGGACAGCTTGATGAGGCTGTGGCACTCGTGGTCGCTGACGTGCTGCGTAAGAGAGGCTTCGGTGTGCGCGCCGAACAGGCGGGGTCACTGTCGATCTCACGTATCTTCACGCTGGACACAGAAGGTGTTTCCGCTATCTGCGTTTGCTTTATTGAGAGTGCCTCGGCGGCTCAAATAGGATATGCCGTTCGCCGGCTACAGCGAAAGGTCCCTGAAGCGTTCATTCTTATCGCGCTTCTCGGAAATCACGATTTAGGCGACGAGACGGACCAGTTGCGCCTGGCGTCCAAGGCTGATGCGATTGAGACTACTTTGGAAGGCCTCCGAGAGTGCTTGGTCGGCCAGACCGAACACGCGCTACTCCCGCCATCTTCGGAAGAGAAATCCTCGGCTGTACTTGCGCTGGCGCGGAATTGAGCGGACCACTGGTCCTCTTAGGTCAAAAGCAGACTCGGCCTCTTTTTAAGTCTGTTCGGTTCTGGCCGGCCGCACGGGTGAGCATTCGCGTGTCCAGTGCATCAAGCCCATCCGCGTGAAGGCCGGCCCGCGTCCGCGGGGGCGAGCGGATACGGGAGCGCTCAGCGCGTCAGCACGATGAAGTCCGTGCCCCGGCCGGTCTCGTGGCTGTAGGCAACATCGGAAATGATCAGCGAGGCGCCCGCCGACATCAGTTCGGTAACGCGCGCGAGCGCTGCATCCGGGATCGTGATGCGTGCAAGCGCGGCGCTCGGATCGCCCGGCGGCACCATCTCGTACTCGGGCGCGACAAGTTCTTTGCGCAGCTTTTCGCCGCGCGGCGTGACCGTGGAAAGATACTTGCCCGGCTTCACCGTGCGGTCGACCGGTAACGAGGCGACGTTCCAGCGCAGTCCGGTTTCATCCTTGCCGCCGAGGGCGGTGAACACATGCGTCCCGAGCGGGCGGTCCGGCTCGGCGATCGTGACCGGCGCATCGAACACCTCATCGAAGCCCTTGCGCACGTACAGCCTGCCAGTCTTGCGGCTGACGTAGACCGAGATCGGGCCGGGCCGCAGCAGCGGGTCCTTGGGAGTCGCCGCGGTCTCGTTTTTCTCCGGCGCTGTGGTCTTCTCATCGTCGCCGGGATGCGCGTCGGCTTCGGCCATCCCGGCCTGCACCATCCGGTCGATCGCACTTTCGATCCGCGCCTCGTCGCGCGCGTCGAGCGATCCTTTCAGCGGTGCATCGGACACGCTCTCGACCGTCGCAAACCTGATCTTGCCGAGCGGCGCCTCGGCGCTGACGCCTCCGGGCGCAAGCGCGGACAGGCGCGGGCTGGCGATCTCGGCAAGCGCGACGTCATCCTGTGCGATGATCACGCGCGCGCCGATCCGGGTGATGCCCCACAGGCGCTTCGCGAACGCGGCCGGCAAACGGATGCAGCCGTGCGAGGCCGGCCGGCCCGGCACGACACCCTGATGCATCGCGACACCCGACCAGGTGATGCGCTGCATGTAGGGCATCGGCGCGCTGCTGTAGAGATTCGACTCGTGATAGATCTGCTTCTGGATGATGCTGAAGACGCCTTGCGGCGTCGGATGGCCCGGCACGCCGGTCGAGACTTGCGAATGCGCGACCGCTTGTCCGCCGGCATAGAGCGTCAACTGCTGCTTCTTGATCGAGATGACGATCTGCAGCGGCCCCGGCGGCAGCTTCTCGGGGACCTTGACCTGTTCGGCGATGTATTTGCGCGCCTTCGCCTCCTTGCTCAGCCGCTTGACCGGCGCAACGACAGGTTCGGGCCGCTGCTGGATCGCGGGGCCGAACAATCCCCAGCGCTCGTAGGCGGCGGCGGGCGTAGCGGCAGCGGCAGTTATCGCCACAACGCTCGCGGCGATCAGCGCGCGCCGGCAATCCGCGCTTGCAACTCCTGTGACGATACGCCGTGGCACCGAATTTCCCCAAGCCATGCGAGAGTCCACTCGCATTCGTATTTGCGCGAGCGTGCACGCGCGATCAAGTCATACGATCGGGACGCGCATACGTCTTTGGGCGCCGTTGTTTCGCCGCAACATCGCACCCGCGTGAACCGCCTTCCGGGCGCGAATTCCCCTCGATGAACGCCGGATGAACGCCAAGCGCCGGACATTAAAGGCCAAAAATGTCACCGAACGGTGAACCGACTCGTGGGGCCGGGGCGACCAATAGCCGAACGACCGACAATCGCTCACGTAGCGAAACCCCAAAGGAGACAGTCATGTTCAAGATCCGTACCGCCATGCTGGCGCTGGCAGCCGTTGCCTCGCTCGGTATCGCTTCCCTCGCAACCACGACTTCGGCCGATGCGCGCGGCTTCGGCGGCGGTTTCAGCCGCGGTGGCGGCGGCGGCCACGTCGGAATGCGCATGAGCGGCGCGCGTCACATCGGCGGCCTGCGCCATGTCGGTCAGCGTCACATCCGCATCGGACACCGTCACCCGAATTGGTGCCGCATCCACGGCCGCTGCCACGTTCACGTTCGCTGGCACCGCCCGCTGATCTACGGCACCGGCCTTGTGGCGACGAGCTATGCAGTTGCCCCGGTTGTTGCGGCCCCGCGGCCCTGCACCTGCCTGACCAAGGAATACACGCCGGACAACCTGGTGGTGTTCAAGGACCTGTGCACGAAGGAAGTCGCGTCGGCGCCGGCCGGCAACACGCAAGTGCAGCTGCAGCTTCCGCCGCAGCAGCAGCAGGAGCCGCAGCAGCAGTAGGCGAGCGTCGCGCTTGAAGACAGGACCCCGGCTCCGGCCGGGGTTTTGGCTTTTCAGCGCTGAAACTCGCGGATGGCGTCGGCGGCAGTGATGATTCTGGCCACAGGCCTTAAGCCCTCGATGGCCGCGTCATGCAGTTCGCGCGAGAAGGCCGCGCAACCGTCCGCGATCACGGTGCAATGGAACTCGCGGACGTGTGCATCCCTGATCGTCGAGGCGACACCGCCATTGGTCACGATGCCGGTGAAATACAGCTGCTCGATGCCGCATTTGCGCAACACCCATTCGAGGCGAGACATATGAAATGCCGAGTAGGCGATCTTCTCGACATTGATATCGGCCGGCGCGAGCTGATCGATTAATTGCTGGCCCCAGCTTCCCGGCGCGAAATCGCCTTTCGTGAGGAATGGCCGCAGCGATTTGAGATGCGGCGAGATGATCGGCTCACCGCCGCGCCCCGGCACCAGCGTGAACAAGGTTGCGACGATGAGGATGCTGTTGTCGCGCGCGGCGCGCACCAGCGGCGTCAGCCGGGCGGGCAGGGCGGCGATGTCCGGGCTCGTCTGCTCGGCGCGGCCGTAGGCCCCTTCGGGATGCAGAAAGTCGTTTTGCAAGTCGCCGAGGATCAGCGCTGTGGTCTGCTTGTTCATGCGGGCTCCACAATCACATTGCCGAGCCTATCGACGCGCCCGGCGTGGCCCGGCTCGATCACCGTGGTGGCGTCGGGCTGTTCGAGGATCGCGGGACCTTCGATCACGGCGCCGGCCGGCAGCGCGAGGCGCGACCAGACGCTGGTGTCGCGGAAGCCGCCGTCGAACCAAACTTTGCGCGAGCCTGTCCTGGCGGCATCAAGCGAGGCGGAAGCCTCCGGCGCGAACACCGAGAAATCGAACGCGGGCCGCCGCCCGATCGCCGCGACGCGCAGTGACATGATGCGAACGGCAAGGCCGGGCAGCAGGCGGCTGAACGACGCCGAGTACGATGCTTCGAACGCCTTGCGCACGACGGCTTCGCTGACGCCGCGTGCATCGGCTTCCACGGGGAGCGGAACAGAAACCGTGTGCGTCTGCCCGAGATAGTGCATGTCGAGCTCGTAGATCACGTCGATGCGCTCCACCGGAATCCCGGCTGCCGCAATCACGGCGCTCGCCTCGCGCCCGGCCGCGGCCATACGCATCTCGAGCGCTGTCGGCTGCAAGCCGTCGAGCATCAGGTTTACGGTCTGCACCATGTCGTGGCGCAGGTCCGCGAGCACGCAGCCGAGCGCCGACGTGATGCCGGGAAAGCGCGGCACCAGCGCGCACTTGAGTCCGATCTCGCGGATCAGCGCGCCGACGTGCAGCGCGCCGCCGCCGCCGAACGGCATCGCGACGAACTTTTGTGGATCGTGTCCGCGCTCAATCGAGACCAGCCGGATCGCCCCGGCCATGCGCGCATCCGCGACGCGCACGATGGCCGCTGCGGCGTCATCGGGAGCGAGGCTAAGCGGCTTCCCGACATGCTCGGCAATCGCGCGCCGCGCTGCCTCGACATCGAGCGATTTCAACTCGCCGCCGAGCGGGCGTTGCGCGTTGATGCGCCCGAGCAGAACCTGCGCGTCGGTGAGCGTGGGCCGCGTGTTGCCCTGTCCGTAGCAGGCCGGTCCCGGCACCGAGCCAGCGCTTTCCGGCCCGACCTGCAGCAGTCCGCCCCGATCGACCCACGCGATCGAACCGCCGCCTGCGCCGATGGTGGTGATCTCGACCATCGGCGTGCGGATGATCAGCCCGAACTCGATCGTGGTCTGCGCCGCGACCGATGCCTTGCCGTTCGCGATCACCGACACGTCGAACGATGTGCCGCCGAGATCGCAGGTAATCAGGTTGTCGAAGCCGGCGGCCTTGGCGAGCGCCGCGCCTGCGACGACACCGGCTGCTGGCCCCGACAGCGCGGTGCGCACGGGCAGCTTGCGTGCCGTCGCGGTCGACATGATGCCGCCGTTCGACTGCACGATATGGAGTTTGCTCTCTCCCGTGAGCGCGGCTTCGAGCTTGGCGACGTAAGAGGCGACGACCGGCTGCAGATAGGCGTTGATCGCCGCCGTCGAAGAGCGCTCGAACTCGCGGATCTCGGAGAGCACCTCGTGCGAGGCGGTGACGTAATCGTTCGGCCAGATTTCGCGCACGACCCTGAGTGCGCGGCGTTCGTTCTCGGCATTCGCATAGGCGTTGATGAAGATGACCGCGACGGCCTGCGCGCCTTGCGCGACGAGTTGCTGCGCGGCGGCGCGCACGTCGCTCTCGTCGACCGCTTTCCGGATGGCGCCATCCGCCAGCGTTCGCTCGGACACCTCCAGCCGCATGTCGCGGTCGGCGATAGGCGTGAAATCCCCCCACAGGCCCCAGGTGCGGCGCCGGTCGCGCCGGCGCATTTCGAGCACGTCACGGAAGCCGCGCGTCGTGATGACGCCGATCTTCGGCCCGCGCCGCTCGAGCAGCGTATTGGTGCCGACGGTGGTGCCGTGCACGATCGAGCCTTTGCTCGCGCCGCCGATGGCGCGCAACCCGTTGAGGAAGCCCTGCGCCTCGTCGCCGCGCCGCGACGGCACTTTCGCGGTGGTGAAGGCGCACGCGAAAGAATCGAAGCGGAACAGGTCGGTGAACGTGCCGCCGACATCGATCCCGACGATCACGCTCATGCGCGCGCCTTATAGTTACGCGCCGCGGCTTCCGCCGTCACGTAGCCGAGTCGCACATCGCGGGCGACTTTCGCGGGGTCGCGCTCGGCTGGATCGCCGAAGCCGCCGCCGCCGGGCGTTTCAAGCCGCACCTTCTGGCCGCGGCGGATTTTCACGTCGGTGACCTTGGAGACCAGCGGCGGCGTTCGCTCGCCGGCATCGGTCTCGTAAATGAAACGATTGAGCGACGCAGGGCCACCGCCGTTCGCGCCGGGCGGCGGATACTTGCCGCGCTCGCCGAGCAGAAACACTTCCGCGCCGCCGTCGGCCAGCGCCTCGATCTCGTAGATCGCACCGAGTCCGCCGCGATGCCGGCCCGGCCCGCCGCTATCGGGGCGCAGCGCCCACTGGGTAAACATGATGGGATAAAGCGACTCCAGAATCTCCAGCGGCGGAATCGTCGCGGTCGAGATCGGGTTGTTGCCGTGATTGAGCCCGTCACCCTCCGGATTGCCGCCGAGCCCGCCGCCGAAGAAGCAGAACATCACCCACCGCCGCCCGTGCTCGCGCCAGCCCGCCAATGACAGCGCGTTGATGGTGGCGAAGGGGCTGCCGTTCGCACGCTCCGGCGCGGCTTTGGCGAACGCGCCGAAGATCGTGTCGATCACGCGCAGGATCGTCTCGGTGTAGCCGCCGACCGGGCGCGGCGCCGAAACGCCGAGCAATGTCGTGTCGGGAATGACGAAACCGATCGGCGCGAGGCAGCCGGCATTCGCCGGCACATCGGTGAACAAATGCTTCAGTGCGACGTAGCAGCACGCCACCGTGGTCGAGCGCGCAATGTTCAAAGGGCCGTCGCACGGCGGCGCCGAGCGCGAGAAATCGAGCGTCATGCGGTCGCCCGCGATCGTTAGGTCGAGCGCGATCGCGAGCGGTCTGTCGGTGACGCCGTCATTGTCGAGAAAGTCGTCGCAGCGGTAGGTGCCGTCCGGCAGCGCCTTGATGTTGGCGCGCATGAGGGCCTCGGCACGCGCCGACAGCGCCGCGAGCGCGGCCGTAATCGTCTCGTCGCCATATTCGTCGAGCAGCGCATGCAGCCGCCGCTCGCCGAGGTCTAGCGCGTTGAGCTGGCCGTTGAGATCGCCCCAGTTCGACTGCGGCACGCGCGAGTTCGCCGCCAGGATGTCGATGATGTCCTGCTGGATCACGCCGCCGCGAATGAGCTTCACCGGCGGAATGCGGAAGCCTTCCTGAAAGCTCTCGGTCGCCTTGGCGTTGAAATTGCCCGGCACGTTGCCGCCGACATCGAGCCAGTGGCCCACGGAAGCAAGCCACGCGAAGACTTTGCCCTCGCGCATCAGCGGCCGCACCAGGCGCACATCGTTCAGGTGCGTGCCGCCGTCATACGGGTCGTTGAAGAGATACGTGTCGCGCGGGTCGAGACCGCCGTCGCGCGCGACCTTGTCGATCACGGTTTTCACCGCGAACGCCATCGCGCCGACGAAGATCGGCAGGCCCGACGTGCCCTGCACCATCGTGGCGCCGGTCTCGGCGTGATAGAGCCCATGGCAGGCGTCGTGCGCCTCCGCGATGATCGGATTGAACGCCGAGCGGAACAGCGTCGCGTCCATTTCGTCGGCGATCTGGACGAGCCGGCCGTTGAGCACTGCGAGCGTGACGGGATCGAGCGCTTTCATTTCGTTTCGTAGCGCTTGCCGAGCGCGATCATCTCGGGCGTGCCAACCACGCGGTTGATCTCCTCGAAGCCGAGCATGCGGTTGCGGTACGGCTCGGTGGTGCCGTTGCTGGCGAGCGAGCTGTAGTACTCCGCCGCCATGTGACCGAGTGCGCGCACGATGCCGCCGGGGAAGATCACCAGTGCGAAGCCGATCTGCTCAAGTTCGGCGGCGGGCAGGATCGGCGTCTTGCCGCCCTCCACCATGTTGGCCATCAGCGCCACGCCGGAGAGCGCTTTGGTGATGCGCGCGAGATCGTCACGTGACTTCGGCGCTTCGACGAACAGCATGTCGGCGCCCGCCTCCTTGTAGCGAGACGCACGTTCAATCGCCGGCTCGAAACCCTCGACCGCCACTGCGTCCGTGCGCGCGATGATCAGCGTATCGGCGGACGCGCGCGTATCGAGCGCAGCCTTGAGCTTGCCCACCATCTCATCCGTGGGGATCAGTGCCTTGCCGTCGAGATGCCCGCAGCGTTTCGGGAAGTCCTGGTCTTCCAGCTGGATCGCACTCGCGCCCGCGCGTTCGAATGTGCGCACCGTGCGCACCACGTTGATCGCGTTGCCGTAGCCGGTGTCGGCATCGACGATGAGATGCGCGCCGATCCGATCGCGGATCAGCGTCACGGTCTCGGCGACTTCGCTCATGCTGACAAGGCCGATGTCGGGCCGCCCGAGTTTGGTGTAGGCGATGGCCGCACCCGAGACATAGAGCGTGTCGAAGCCGGCCTGCGTGGCGACCAGCGCCGTGAACGCGTCGTAGACGCCGGGCGCGACCACGATCGGCTTTCGCGACAGGCGGGCACGCAATGTTTCAGTCATCGTCACATTCCAAGATACGCACGCTTCAGGTTCGGATCGTTGCCCACGTCGGCCGCGCTTCCCTGTAGCACAATGGCGCCGTTGTCGAGCACGTAGGCGCGGCTCGCCACCTCAAGGCTCTGCACGACGTTCTGTTCGACCAGCAGCAGCGCGATGCCCTGCCGGTTGATGCTCTTGATCAGCGCGAACAGTTCCTCGACCAGCAGGGGAGAGAGGCCGAGCGAGGGCTCATCGAGAATCAGGAGCTTCGGCTCCGCCATCAGGCCGCGCCCAATGGCGAGCATCTGCTGCTCGCCGCCCGAGAGCGTGCCGGCGCTCTGCGCCTGCCGCTCGGCGAGGCGCGGAAAGATGCCGAACACGCGCTCGCGGTTTTGCGCGCGGCGTTTGCGTGCACGGCGATAGCAGCCGAGGTCGAGGTTCTCGCCGACGGTCATGTTCGGGAAGATGCGGCGGCCTTCCGGCACGTGGATGAGGCCATGCGCGACGATGGCTGACGGCCGCGCGTGCTCGATCGCCGCGCCCTCGAAGCGGATCGCGCCGCGCCATGGCCGCAGCACGCCGGAGATCGCGCGGTTGAGCGTGGATTTGCCCGCGCCGTTGGAGCCGAGCACCGCGACGATCTCGCCATCGTTCACCGCGAGGTCGATGCCACGCAGGATTTCGGTCGCGCCGTAGCCGGCGTGCAGGCCGTCGATGGCGAGCAGCTCAGCCATGCGCGGCTCCGCGCATCCGCTGGGCGGCACCGTGACCGAGATAAGCCTCGATCACGCGTGCGTCGGCCGCGATGGCCAGCGGCGGGCCCATCGCGATCATGCGGCCTTCGGCCAGCACGAACACTTGTTCGGCAAGGCTCATCACGGCCTGCATCACGTGCTCGATCATCACGATGGTGATTCCGCGCGCGCGGATCGCCTGAATCACCGGCACCATGTCGCGGATTTCCGAGGGGTTGAGGCCGGCGAGCACTTCGTCGAGGAGCAGCAGCCTCGGCTCAATCGCGAGCGCGCGCGCAAGCTCCAGCCGCTTGCGCCCCGCGACCGTGAGGCTTGCGGCCGGCGTCTCCAGCATCGCTGAGAGGCCGACCGCGTCCGCGACATCCTCGGCCGCCGCGAGCGCACTTGCGCGCGACGGCCGCGAGAGATGCGAGCCGACCGCGATATTCTCCCGCACCGTCAAGCCGGTGAACGGCTGCGCGATCTGGAACGTGCGCGCGATGCCGCGCCGTGCGATCAGATGCGGGGGCTCTCCGGTGATCTCGGCACCCTGATAGAACACGCGGCCTTCGGTCGGTTTCAGAAATCCCGTGATGATCGAGAACAGCGTGGTCTTGCCGGCGCCATTCGGGCCGACCAGCGCAACGATCCGGCCCTCATCCGCCGTGAACGACGCGCGGTCGAGCGCGAGCAGCCCGCCGAAGCGGCGCGAGATATGTTCGACGCGCAAAATCTCCGTCATGTGCGCCGCCTCAACAGTCCCGCGATGCCGCGCGGCGCGTAAGCGACCACCAGAATGAGCACGGCGCCATAGATGACGAGATCGAGCCCCGGCGCGTGGCCGGTCATCAGCTTGGTGATCTCGCCGAGCGTCTTGACCACCAGCGCACCGAGCAGCGGGCCGTAGATCGTGCCGATGCCGCCGATGATCGGCGCGAGCAATGCCTCGACCGAGATCCACGGGCCGTAGGCGATGCCGGCATCGAGGAACAGGAAATACTGCGCGTAGAAGCATCCGCCCGCCGCTGTGATCGCGGCCGACAAGATCATCGCAGTGAGCTTCACGCGCACGACATCGATGCCGACCGCTCTCGCCGCATCCTCGTTCTCGCGCACCGCCACGAGATAAGCGCCGAAGCGGCTGCCCTCGATCCGCTTCACGATCAGCAGCGAGACCGCCACGAACGCCAGGATGATCCAGTAGAACGGCGCGCGGCTCTGGAACTGGAACGCTTCCCAGCGCAGGTCGAGCTTCACCAGCGTGCCGACGCCCGCGCCGGTGATCGGCGCGACGCTGGCGACGATGCGCAGCACTTCGGCGAAGGCGAGCGTGACCAGCGCGAAATAGGAGCCGCGCAGGCCCGAGCGGAAGCTGAGCACGCCGGTGACCGCGCCGACCAGCGCGCCCGCCGCGATGCCGATGACAAGCCCGAGCCAGGCGTTGACGCCGTAGCGCACTTGCAGGATCGCCGTGACATAGGCGCCGGTGCCGAAGAACGCCGCATGGCCGAACGAATACTGCCCGCCATAGCCGCCGAGCACGTTCCAGCCCTGGCCGACCAGCGCGATCAGCAGCGCCACCACCATGAAGTTGAGCACGACGTTGGACGCGGTCAGCAGTGGCACGCACGCGAGAGCCGCGACGACGAGCGCGATGCCCCCGTAGCTTCTCATGCGCGCTCTCCGAACAATCCGCTCGGGCGGAACAGCAGCACGAGGATGAAGATGACGAAAATGCCGACCTGGCCGAGCGATTCGCCGAGGTAGAGGCCGCAGAGGCTTTCCACCACGCCGACGATCAGCCCGCCGAGCAGCGCGCCCGCGACCGAGCCCATGCCTCCGAGCACCACGATGGTGAAGGCGATCAGCACGAAGGCGTTGCCGGCATGCGGATTGACGTAATAGGTCGGCAGCAGCAGGCACGCCGCGATGGCGAGGCACGCGGTACCGAGGCCGAAGGTCACCGCATAGATGTGCGCCACGTCGATGCCGGTGAGCTCGGCGCCGAGTTTTTCCTTCGCGACCGCGCGGATCGCCTTGCCGGTGTCGGTGAAGCGCATCAAGAGCCACAGCACCAGCGCCACCACGATCACGACGCCGAAGCCGATCACGCGCGGCACGCTGAGGAACGCCGGCCCGACTTCGACGACGTTGAAGCCGTAAGGCAGGTTGATGGTGCGCGTGTCGGCGCGGAACGCATAGAGCAGCGCATTCTCGATCACGACCGCGAGGCCGAGAGTCACCAGCAGGACGTTGCGATCCTCGCCATGCGCGGCGGGCCCGATGACGAAGCGCTGCAGCACATAGCCGAGGCAGAAGAACAGCGGCGTCAACCCGACCGCCGCGAGATACGGATCGAGCCCGAGCATCTTGTGCGCGAAAAACGCCGCGAACATCGCGCAGGTGAGCAGCGCGCCGTGCGCGAAGTTGATGATGTGCAGCACGCCGTAGATCAGCGTGAGACCGAGCGCGACCAGCGCGTACACGGCGCCGGTTAAGAGCCCGTTGAGGACGGCGGGGATGAGGAGGATGGGGGAGAGCATTGCCCGGTGTCATCCCGGAAGCCGCGAAGCGGCTATCCGGGATCCATTTCGCACATTCTCAAATGTCGCCCGATGGATCCCGGCTCTCGCCATAGCGCGTCGCAGACGCGCGTAAACGCGCTTTAGGCTCGGCCGGGACGACATACGGAGCTACGCCGGCATCGGGTACACCGCCTTCGCCGAGGCGAATGCCGCCGGGAAGATCACCTGGATGTCGTTGCCAATGACCTGCGTGTTGACGGGCGCTGCCCCTTGGTTCTGCCCGTTGACAAACTTGGTCGGCCCGTAGGGCATCACGTGGCCCGAGAACGTCGAGCTCTCCATCGCGGCGATGATCTTCGCGCGATCCGCGCTCGCGGCGCGTTCCAGCGCATCGGCCAGCAGCAGCACGGCCGAGTAGTTCATGTAGACCTCGTAGGTAAAGAACTCGCCCTTCGCTTCGACTTTCTTCTTCAGGTCGAGCGCCTTCGGGTTCTTCGGGTCGAACCAGTGATTGCAGTCCATGATGTACTGCGCTGCCTCGGGGAATTCCTTGACGAACTTGTAGGACGAAGCGGCGCCGCCGAGGATCGAATAGATCGCCTTCGGGCGCACCTTCTGCTGCTGCATGGTGCGGGCGAGCAGGACGTATTCGTTGTAGTAGTTCGCCGGAATGACAAGGTCGGGATTGGACGCGCGGATCTTGGTCACGACGTTGTTGAAGTCGCGTGTCGGCGTCGGATGCGAGATCGTCTCGATCACTTGGAAGCCTTTTTCGGGAAGCTGCTTGTTGAGCAGGCCGGCGAGGCCCGAGCCGAAGGCCGAGTCCTCGTGGACGATCATCGCGGTCTTGGCGACCTTGTTGGCGCCGTCGTTGAGCGTGATCAGATTGTCGATC
>JAXDOA010000492.1:0-4510 GCA_034669125.1 Hyphomicrobiales bacterium | reverse complement strand
TGCGGCACGGTGATCTTGCCGACCGGGAACACCACGCCGATCCAGTTGAGTCCGGCCTGCTTCTGCTTAGCGACGCCGATATGCGCCGAACGATCGAAGGCGGGACGCGGCTTGACGGCCTCGGCGGGAGCGCGCGTGAGCGTCTGCGCAAGCTTCTCCTCCACGGCTGAGAGGAATTTCTCAAAACCCCAGGCGTCGAGCACGTATTTCAGCCGCGCCTTGTTGCGGTTGGTGCGGTCGCCATGCTCGATGAACACGCGCACCACGGCGTCGGCGACTTTCGTCGCGTCCTTCGGCTTCACCACCACGCCGGTGTCGCGCGCAAAATCGCGGTGCCCGGTGATGCCGCCGAGCGCGAGACGAAACCAGATGCCCGGCGAGAGGCCGTGACCGTCGAGCACCTCGACGGCCTGGAAGCCGATGTCGTTGGTATCCTCCAGCACCGGAATGATGCCGCCGCCGTCGAAGCCGACATTGAACTTGCGCGGCAGGCCGTAGAGCGCGCGATCGTTCAGGATGTGGAAGTGCCATTCGCGCGCATACGGCCGTGTGTCGATCAGCTCCTGGCGGTCGATGCCGGCCGTGGGCGAGCCGGTCACGTTGCGGATGTTGTCGGCGCCCGAGCCGCGCGACCAAAGACCAAGCGACTCGATGCCTTCGACGACCTCAACCGCGTGCTTCGGTTCGATCTCGCGGATCTGCAAGTTCGCGCGCGTGGTGATGTGCGCGTAGGGACCGCCGCAACGCTCGGCGAGATCGGCGATGCCAGAAAACTGCCAGTGATTCAAAATGCCGTTCGGAATGCGCAGCCGGCACATGTAGGAGTCCTGTGCGGGCGCGACGTAAAACAGGCCGTAATAGCGCCAGCGGAAATTATCAGCGGGCTTGGGCGGCTCGTTCCTCCCGGCCTGTTCCTTCAGCCGGTCATAGGCATCGAACGGATGCTGCTCGCGCTTGAATTTCTCCTGCTCGGCGAGCTTGCCGCCCGCCGCCGTCACCTTGTCCTGCGCTCTGAGATGGATAGCGTCAGGGCCTGTCGGTTCGCCCTCTTTCGCGCCGGGAAGCGCGCCGCGCGTCGCGCGCGCGGCCTGCAAGCCGGAGACGAAGCCTTCCAGATAGCGCTTCTGGTCGGGAGAAAAATCGCCGGACATCACGCGGCCTCAAGCGTGAGCGGCGCGATCTCTTCAGCAGTCGGTGCGCGGACTTTCGTCAGCGCGCGCTCGGCGAATGCGCGGCCGAAGGCGAGATCGTCGCGCATCGGCTCGATGCTGGCGCCGGAGCGGATCAGGTCGAGGTACCACAGCCCGTCGGCGGTATCGCCGAACAGCACCGCCCCGGTCAGGCGTCCGCCCGCGATCACAAGCTTCTTGTAGACGCCGAGGCCCAGATCGGAGAGCACGATCTCGTCGGTGCCTTCGTCCCCGAGAAAATCGCCCGCCGAGAACACGTTGACGCCCGAAACTTTCAGGTTGGTCGCCAGCACGCTGCCCCGGTAATGCGTGTCACGCCCCGCCAGCCGCTCGCTGAGCACGCGCGCTTGCTCATGCGCCGGCTCGACCAGTCCGTAACAGGTGCCACGATGCTCGGCGCATTCGCCGATCGCGTGGATGCCAGGCACATCGGTTTCGAGCGCATCATCGACCACGATGCCTCGGTTGATCGCGATGCCGGCGTCGCGCGCGAGATCCGCGCTTGGCCTGATCCCGATCGCCACCACCACGGCGTCGGCTTCGATGGTGCGGCCGTCCTTCAGCACGACACCGTCGACGCGATCCTTGCCGCTGATCTCGGCGGTATCCGCCTTGAGCACGATTTCGACGCCCATGGCTTCGACCGCGCGCCGCAGCATCGCGGCGGCCGGCGGATCGAGCTGGCGCTCCATCAGCCGGTCCATCAGGTGCAGCACGGTGACGCGCGCGCCGGCTTTCGCGAGCCCGTACGCGGCTTCCAGCCCGAGCAGTCCACCGCCGATCACCACCACGCGGTCGCCCGCGCCCGCGCGATGCCAGATCGTGTGGATGTCGCCGATGTCGCGGAAGGTGATGACGCCGGGCAGCGCCATGCCGGGAATCGGCGGCTTGATCGGCTGCGAGCCGGTGGCGAACACGAGCTTGGAGAATTCCAGCGACGCCCCATCCGCGAGCGTTACGCTGCGTGTCTTCGTATCGACCGCGGTCGCGCCGCAGCCGTAGCGCAGCGTGATGCCGCGATCGCGCCACCAGCGGTGCGGCTTCAGCTCGATGTCGGACGACGCGACCTCACCGGCGAGGACCGACGACAGCAGCACGCGGTTATAGGCAAGCCGCGGCTCCGCGCCGACGACCGCGACCGCGTAGCGGCCGAGCGCGCGGCTCGACAGCTCGTCGGCGAAGCGCGCCGCCGCCATGCCGTTGCCGATGATCACCAGTGGCTCGCTCATTCCAAGCTCCGTTGGACCGCCAAACTCGCCCCGCATCGTTGCGGTCCACGGGTGCCGCATCGTTGCGGCTTCTTCTTTTTCCCTCTCCCCGTTTACGGGGAGATGGTGCTGAGCGGACGAAGTCCGCGAAGCGGGTGAGGGGCTTCACCTTCTTAGTCCCGGCCCCTCACCCGGCTCGCTTCGCTCGCCACCCTCTCCCCGCTTCGCGGGGCGAGGGAAAAGAAAGCGTTACGCGGCTTCCACGAACCGGTGCCGCTCGTAGAGGAATTCCAGCACGCGCTGGCGGCACTTGAGATAGGTCGGATCGGCCGCGAGCAGGAGCCGCTTGCGCGGGCGCGCGAGCGGCACGTCCAGCACTTCGCCGATCCGTGCCGACGGGCCATTCGTCATCATCACGATGCGGTCGGACAGCAGCACCGCCTCATCGACGTCATGCGTGATCATCAGCACGGTGTTGCCAAGCTTGGCGTGGATCGCCATCACCGAGTCCTGCAGGTGCGCGCGTGTGAGCGCGTCGAGTGCGCCGAACGGCTCGTCGAGGAGGAGCACCTTCGGCTCCATCGACAGCGCGCGCGCGAGGCCGACGCGCTGCTTCATGCCGCCGGAGATTTCCGCCGGCCGCTTGTCCTTGGCGTGCGCCATCTGCACGAGATCGAGATTGTGCATCACCCAGTCGTGGCGCTTCTGCCGCGACTTCTTTCCGGAAAACACCTTGTCGACCGCGAGCCGCACGTTGTCGTAGACGGTGAGCCACGGCAGCAGCGAGTGGTTCTGGAACACGACCGCGCGATCCGGTCCCGGATCGTTGACCTCGCGATTCTCCAGCAGCACGCCGCCGAGGGTCGATTGCACGAGACCCGCCACGATATTGAGCAGCGTGGATTTTCCGCAGCCCGAATGGCCGATGATCGACACGTAGTCGCCCTTGTCGATGGTCAGCGTGATGTCGTGCAGCACCTCGGTTTCCTGCGCACCGCGCGTGAAGGTCTTGGAGAGGTGATCGATTTGCAGATAGGCGGTCATGGCGTGTGCTTTCAGTTGGCCGCAGTGCCGCGCGTGACGATGGTCGCGAGCAGCGCCACGATGCGGTCGAGCACGAAGCCGATCAGCCCGATGTAGACGAGCGCCACGACGATGTCGGAGAGGCGCGAGGAATTCCACGCATCCCAGATGAAGAACCCGATGCCGACGCCGCCGGTGAGCATTTCGGCGGCGACGATCGCGAGCCATGAAAGCCCGATGCCGATGCGCAGGCCGGTGAAAATGTAGGGCGCGGCCGACGGAATCATGATCTTGACGAAGAACTCGAAGTGATTGAGCCGCAGCACCGCGGCCACGTTGCGATAGTCCTGCGGGATGTTGCGGATGCCGACCGCGGTATTGATGATGATCGGCCACACCGAGGTGATGAAGATCACGAAGATCGCCGAGGGCTGGCTGTCGCGGAACGCCGCGAGCGAGATCGGCAGCCAGGCGAGCGGCGAGATGGTGCGCAGCACCTGGAAGATCGGGTCGAGCCCGCGCATCGCCCAGACCGACTGGCCGATGATGGTGCCGAGCATCACGCCGATGACGCTCGCGAGCCCATAGCCGATCATCACGCGCTGCAGCGATACGAGCACGCGCCAGCCGAGACCGATGTCCTGCGGGCCGGCGACGAAGAACGGATCGGTGATGAGATCGCGCGCTTCGCTCCAGATCTTGGTCGGCGAGGGGAGCGTCGCGCCCGGCCGCGAGCAGAGGATCTGCCAGACGGCCAGGATCAGCGCGAGCATGATGAGTGGCGGAAGAACGCGCGCCGCGACGGCGTTCACCTTTGGCCAAACCTTGCTGGCAAAGCTCGCCTTCGGAAGATTTAGCCGCAGCACGGCGGCTCCCGGCGCAGGTGTGGACGGCGCTGCGCGTGGTGCGGGCATCGCGGCGGCCGCTTCGGACTTGAGCAGGGGCATGTTCATCGGCTTCTCCGTCGCGAGGAAGGGGCGGGCCGCGCGAGCGGCCCGTCGCAATCAGACTTCAACGCGTTTGATGGACAGGCTCTTGAGGTAGGCCGATGGGTTTTCCGGGTCGAACACCTTGCCGTCGAAGAAGGTC
>JAXDOA010000491.1:0-5777 GCA_034669125.1 Hyphomicrobiales bacterium | reverse complement strand
GAGTGGGTAGCCTACGCGATATGCGCGGCACCAGATGAGGAGAGCCGTCCATGGGCGAGGTTAGCACGATCGGTCTCGATATTGCGAAGTGATGACGCTCGCTACCGTGGAGAGCACGATGACTTCGCGGTCGAAGCGGCTCGCGATCGAGGTGAATTCCGCCGCGCGGTTCTTGCCCCATTACGCCCCGCCGGCATTCCCGATCACGCTGGACGGCTCGGTCCTTGGCGCCCGGCGGCTTGGCCTTCCACACCGCGTCTGTGAAGGCGCCGGTCAGAAGCGCCGTGCCGAGGCAGAGCCGTCGATGCATTCGAGTCGGCCCGCACGATTGAGCGTGTGCAGCCTGTGTCCCGGCCATTCCGGCCCCGGCCGCAGCACGGTCTCGACGCGCTGAGCAAATCCTTGGTCGTCGAGCCGAGTTATCTCAGCGAGGCCGAGCGCCGCACCATAGCCATGGGTGCAATCCTGGAATGGCCGGATCAGGCGGCCGTTTCGCCGCACAATGCGTCCGCCGGGCCGTGCCGTCGCAATGTCCACCAGCACCGGGTTGCCTTGATGCCGGCGCCAAGGCCCGTGCAGTTGAGCCGCCGACCAGATGTGCAGCGCATCCGAGAATGCTCCTCCGGCGCGCACCGTCGCGAACATCCACCAGCGGCCGTCATGCTCCAGCAGTGTGGCGTCGCTCGCTGCTAAGCCCGAGATGAGTGTCGCCTCCTTGATCCAGCGGTTAGTAAACGACTCGGCTCGATAAAGATCGACTGTTCCGGTCGCGACGCTTTCCGGCACCATCCAGACGCTGCCGCGATGTTCGAAGACAAACGGGTAGGACAGATGCGAGCCGGTATCGAGCACCGGGCGCGGAACGCCGACTGGTCCTTCGCCATCGAACTCAACGGCCGAGATCACGCCATAGCCGAGCGCGTGAGCGAAATCTTCGACAAGCACGAACAGGCGGCCGTTTTGTTCGATTGGAAAGGGATCGGCGTAGAAGCGTCGCCGGTCGTCGGGGAGGTCGCGCCAGCCGCCTTTCGGATGTGCGCGCATATCGATCACATCGGCTTCCTCGACGAAGCGCCAGCCGACGCGCCAATGCGGGGCGTTGTAACAGAGGAGATAAAGTTGCCGCACGGCCGCTCGCGCAAGCGATTTTACGGCAAACCGCACCAACGTAGTGGTGTGCAGCGCTCGCGCTTTCGCGTTTGTCTCGATACGGACCTTGGCGCCATCGAGCGCCGCGACGATCAGCATCGTCGTCCGCGCCAGCACATCGCTGTAGGCAAGCGTCATGATTCCAGCGGTTTCGGTCCCGGGATGACCGCCGACGATCACGGCGCCGGTTGCTGCGTCGCTGATCGTCACGACCGGGGTGCGCGAGTGCACCAGCGCCGCGAGTGCCGCCGCTTCGTCCGCTACTCCGTCGAAAGTAATGCGCCAGGTCCGCGCCGCGTCGTACGTGCCCGCATGCGAGACGCCCGTCGTGAAGTCGAGCACGACATCTGGCGCCTCGGATGGCGTACTAAAGCGCGCGAGATCGGCAGGTGTGACATTTGTCGTGTCGTCCGCACGCAGCCCGTAAACCAGCCGCTCCAGCGCGAACAGCAGCGCGACTGCAGTCGGCAATGGTTCTCCGGTCGAATTCCATTCGACGGAGACGCATGTGTCGGGCCGGCGCACAAGCGTGTCGGCGAGCGCGACATGCCAACGCCGCAGCCGCTTCGGGTCGAGGCGAAGGGTAAGCTTCATGCCATCCGATTGGTGCAGTTCACGAAAATCTGTTCCAGCCGGAACTTATCGGCTCATTTGCGGAGCTTGATAATCCAATTTGTGCCGCTCGTGCGCGTGATATCCCGGTAACCTTGCCGCGAAAAACTTGCACCTATGGGTCAGATTTCAGTGTTATGGCGCAAGGACGATGATTTTCATGACGCCTCGCGCCTCCATGGGCTCCGTAACCTTCGCTCCGAGGACGCAGAATATTCGCGCCAGTTCGGCAGTAACAAAGCTTGCCGTTGCCGCGGAGTCTGCTTTCGATTTCGCGGGCGCGGAATATCGCTCATTGCAGCAGCGCTCGCGCGCGACCGCGTTCCAGGCGGGCCATTGGCTCTCCGCCCTGCATCACGATGTCGCACCGGCTGCCGGTGCCGAGCCCGTCACCGTCACGGTGCGTGACGCGGCAAATGGCCGGCTGATGCTCGTCCTGCCCTTGGCCCGGCATCGCGCACACGGTGTAGTGTTTCTAACCTTCGCCGATTTCGGATTGTGCGATTATCTGGGGCCGGTCTACGACCCTGCCGAGGTTCCACCGTTACTTTCCGATGCGAGCTTGCCGCAACGCATCGCCGCGGCATTGCCGCGTCACGATGTGCTGCAGCTCACCAAACTCGTTGCTGGCGACGCGTTGCTGCAACGGCTGTTTCCAAAGACCTATCGCGCGCGTATGCGGGTTTCCGCCTACCCCGTGACGATTCAGTCCAGTTGGGAAGAGTGGCGCACGGCAACGCTGGAAACCGGGTTCCGGCGCGACCTCGACATGAAGCGGCGACGTGTCATGAGGCGCGGGGCCCCAGCATTCGCTCTCCTCGCGGATCCTAATGAGATCATTCGGGCATTCGATGCTTTGCGCCGATTCCGCGCTAAGCGCTTCAAGGAGCGCGGTGCAAGCGATTTGATCGACAACGAGGCGATATTTTCGTTCTACCAGCGGATCGCCGTCGACGGCGCCAAGGATGGGACTGCACGCACTTTTTGCCTTTATTTGTCGGGCGAACCGGCTGCGGTCATGTTCGGGATCGTCGACCGCGGAACGTTCTCGCTGATCCTTGTGGGATTTGACCTTGAGCGCTACCGCCGCCTGTCGATCGGGCTTCTTGCGATCGAGGACACGTTGCGGATCTCCTTCGAGGCGGGAGACAGCATCTACGACTTCACGATCGGTGATTACTCCTACAAGACCCAGTTCGGTGGAAAACCAATTCCGATTTATGAATGGCATCAGGCGCGCACCTTGCGTGGGCACGCGACTGTGCTCGGAATCGCACTGTTGCGAGAGGCAAAGCGCGTACTCAAGCCGCTGGTGAAGCGCCGCAAGAGTTAATTGCCCTGCGCTGCCCGGTAGGAGCCGCATCGCGGCGTCCATCAAACTTAACCAAGTCAGAACAAACAGGGTTAATTGCGCGTCATTAACGCTGCAAATGATGGCTTGGCGCAGTGCCGATCCCTAATCTTGCGGCACCGAAAATCAAATCTGCGCTCCGGTGCTTTCAGGCGGCTTGCCGGTACGCGAGGTGGGACGAATGTTGCAGGAAAAAATTTCCGAGCCACTGCGACGCGTTATCCAGCATCCGACTGCGCCCGCGCCGTCGCAGGCCGAGGACCCGCGCGTCGATTTGAAGGAGCTCATCCGCATCGTCAAACGCCGGCGCGGTTCGATCCTATGGACCGCCGCCGTTCCGGTCCTGCTCGCGCTGCTCTACGCCGTGCTCGCAACACCTCTCTACACCGCGTCCACTCAGATCCTCATCGATCCGCGTGACCGCCGCATCGTCAGCAACGAGGTCACCCCCGAAGCCCTTGCGGCGGATGGCGGCGTCGCCGTGGTGGAAAGCCAGCAACTGGTGATCACGTCGGACATTGTTTTGCGGCGCGCCATTGCGCGCGAGCATCTCGATGCCGACCCCGAATTCGGCGGCCTCTCTACCGGACTGCCGGGCGTGCTGCGCCATGGCCTTGCGGCCGTTGGCATCGGCCTTGATGCGGCCGAGCGCGCCGATCCGGAGCTCAAGGCACTGCGGCAATTGAAGAAGCGCGTTGGCGTCAAGCGTTCAGACAAGGCTTTTGTTGTCGACGTCTATGTGTCGAGCGACGACAGGATGAAGTCGGTCCGCATCGCAGACGCGCTCGCGCAAGCCTACCTGGATGATCAGACCGAGGCCCGCGCGCGCGCGTCAGGTCGCGCCTCGGCAGCTCTTGGTGGACGGCTCGATGCGCTGCGCAGCCGCGTGCAGCAGGCCGAAGATCGCGTCGTGCAATACAAGGAGCTGCACAAGATTCTCGCGGCGGGCGGAGTTCTGGTCAATGAGCAGCAACTGAACGAGATGGCCATCCAGCTTGCCGCCGCACGCGGTAAGACCGCGGAGGCACGCGCGCGTTACGAGCAAATCGCGAGCGCGCGCCGTTCCGGGATCGAGTCCGGTGCAAATCCGGAGGCCGTGCTGTCGCAGACCGTCGCGCAGTTGCGCGGGCAGTACGCCGAAGTCGCGCGCCAGCGCGCCGAACTGGGTGCCTCGGTCGGCCCGCGCCACCCCTCGATCGCGAACCTCGATGCGCAGATCCAGGGTGTGCAAAAGCTCATTAACGAAGAGCTGTCACGCATCGCCAGCGCGGCGCACAGCGCGCTCGAACGCGCAGAGGCAAACGAGCGCACTCTGGAAGCGAATCTGGAAGGGCTGAAGCAGAGCGCCGTTTCGACCAATCAGGCGTCCGTTCAACTGCGGGAACTGGAGCGCGAGGTCGAGGCGGGCCGCGCCGTCTATCAGGCGTTTCTTGTCCGCGCCCGGGAAACCGGCGAACAGCAATCGATCGATAGCACCAACGCGCGGGTGATCTCGAAGGCGACGCCGCCGCGAGACAAGAGCTGGCCGCCGCGCCTGCTGCTGCTGGGGGTGGCCCTCATGGCCGGCCTCGGCATGGGCACCGGCGTCGGGCTGATGCGCGAATATCTCGACGAACGGGTGTATTCGCGCGTGGCCTTGCAGGAACTGACCGGCGTGCCGGTGCTCGCCGTCGTTCCGCAGCGCTCTGCGCGCGCGAGATCCTGGAGCAGGTTGTATAGTTTGGTGCGCTGGCGCGGGCGGGATGCGCATAGACGCGCGGACGAACAAACCGGATTGCAGATCGCCGCGATGCGCCGTCTGTGTGACGCGCTCGGGGATGCGCCGCAACGAGGGCGCTGCCTGCTGATGACATCCGCCACGGCGGGAGAAGGCCGGACGTCGACTGCGCTCAATCTGGCGCTGACCGCCGCCGCCTCTGGCCGCCATATTCTGCTGATCGATGCCGACATCGAACGCGGCATGCTGTCGAAGACGCTCGAAGCGGACGGGAATGCCGGCCTGTTCGATCTGATCGAAGGACGCGCAACGCTGCCGTCCGTCTTGCTCAACGAGATTGAGTCCGGATTGAATTTTCTGCCGCTCGGCAACGCGACCCGTCCGGCAAGCCGGAATCCCAATCCGCAGGACCTCGCACAGAAGCTGTGCGAGCCCGCGAAACAATTCGACCTGGTGATCATCGACAGTGGGGCCGTCCTGGCGGACGAATACGTGCGGCCGTTTGCCGAGGCCGTCGACGACGTCGTCTTCGTTGTGCGTTCTGGTGGTCCTAAACGGGGCGCCATCCTGGCCGCGATCGACGCACTGCGCATCAACGCCCGCAAAGTACGCGGCATTGTTCTGACCGCCTCCAATGACGTCGCATAATCCAATGATGACGGCGCACGATGCAACGTTCGTTCCGCACCGGACCGCGGCCACGAGCGCGCGCGGCAACGAACACCTTGCTCATCCGGTCATCGGTGGGTTGTTTCTCGTCGTCGTCGTTCTGCTTTTTGCAGTGTCGTCCGGAATGCTGGGGGCGCTCGGCATCAATCACGGCGGCGTGACCGGCGCGATCGCCTCGAAGGTTCATCCGGCCACCTACCTCGCCTTCCTTACCCTCGTTCTGCTCATGGTCGCTCGCCGCAATCCGGCATCGTACGTCGCGACCGTCGTCACCCGTCA
>JAXDOA010000490.1:0-9205 GCA_034669125.1 Hyphomicrobiales bacterium | reverse complement strand
GCGCACCTTCGGGCTCTCGTAGTCCCCCGGGATTCCCATGTCGGCAGTGAGATCGTTGGTGCCGAACAGCGCCATATCGACGCCCTCGACGGCGAAAATCTCCTCAGCGCGGTCGATCGCCTCGGCGCTTTCGAACTGCACGATCACCATCGTGGCGTCGTTAACCGCCCTGTAGAGCTCGCGCGTCGGCACCGTGCGGTACTGGAGCTGCGCGATCACGCTGGCAAAGCCGCGCTTGCCCTGCGGCGGATATTTCGCGGCGCGCACGATGTCGCGCGCTAGGGCTCCGGTGCGCACATCCGGCGCGATAATGCCGAGCGCGCCGCCGTCGAGGACGCGCTGGATCAGCTCGACTTGCGCCACGCGCACCAGCGGCGCGATCCCGCAGGTCAGTGCCGCGCAACAGATCTGGCTCGTGGTCTCCAGCGAGAGCGAAGAATGCTCCAAATCGATGTAGAGCGAGTCGAAGCCCGCGGTCGCGGCGACCTGCGCGATTTCGACCGAGCGCGAGAGGCGCACCGTCATCGACGACGCGACCTCGCCGCGCGCGAGGCGCTCTTTCAAACTGTTGCGAACGGTTTCGCTCATGCGGCGGCCTCGAATGCGTAGCCGTCGCCCTGCCGCCGCACATAGCCGCAATAGGGCGCCCCGAGATGCATCGGCATGATCAGCGCATCGCGCTCGGCGGCGCGCTTGAGCACGGCGGCGCGCGATTCCAGCGCCTTGTCGGGCCACAGGCAATAACGGTCATTCCAGTCCGGCCGCACGATCTGGATCGCGTTGTGCATCACGTCGGCGGTGAAGATGCCTTCCTCAGCCTGAGAGCGCAGGCGGAACGAGAGCATGCCGGGCGCGTGGCCGGGCACCGGCTCGGGCGTGAGGCAACCCGCCACGTCCGATTTGCCGTCCATGAAATCCGCGAGTCCGGCCTCGACGATCGGCAGCACGCTGTCGGCGAACGAACCCTGGTTCACTTGGGTATCGCCCTTGTCGTACTCGCCCTTCCAGTAATCGAATTCATCTTTGGGAACGAGGTATCGCGCCTTCGGAAACGCCGGCATCCACTTGCCGTCTTTCTCGACCGTGTTCCAGCCGACGTGATCTGTGTGCAGGTGCGTCATCACCACATGGGTCACCTGCTCCGGGCCGGCGCCGGCTGCTTCGAGCCACGGCATCACCAGCGTGTTGAGCTGATCCATCCGCGCCGCCGCGGTGCGCGTCTTGCGGTTGCCGACACCGGTGTCGATCACGATCGTGTTGCCGCCCGCATGCAGCACCCAGAGCTGGATCGTGACGATCAGCCGGTCCATGTGCGGCACGTAATGGTTCGGCGCGAGCCAGCTCGCGTTCGCCTTCAGCACGGCGTCACGCTCGGCCTTCGGCACCGCCGGATAGAGAAAATCCGGCGCATGCGTCGGGCCGGAATACTCGATCACGCCGGTGATGCGGGCGTCGCCGATGGTGTGATGATGGATCACGGCTCGTCCACCGGCTCGGTCGCTTTCACCGACGGCCGCGCCGAGAAGGTCTCGTACCACTTGGTCAGGCGCGGATGGCCGTTGCGCCACGCCAATTCGGGAAAACGGAAATCGATGTAGCCGAGCGCAACGCCGATCGCGATGTGGCCGATCGAGAACGGCGATTGGCCGAGCGCCTCGGCCTCCTCCTCCAGCATGTCGACCGAGACATTCGTCTTCAGCTTCCACGCCTGCATGTGCTTGATCGACTGAGTGGCTGGCGGGCGCGGCACCTCGCCGCGCCACATCAGCATTGTGTCGAGCATGCCGTCGCCGAGCGCATGGCGGCGCAGCGCGAAGAGCCGCTCGGGATACGTCTCGGGGAACAGCTTCTTGGCTCCATGCACCGAGTCGAAATATTCACAGATCACGACCGAGTCGTAGATCACGGTGCCGTCGGCCAGCCGCAAGGTCGGCAGCCGGCTCTGCGGATTTTCCTTCATCAGCTCGACGTTCGGCTCCGCAGCCGCAACCACAGTGCGGACAGTCTCGATCCGATCCGCGATGCCGGTCTCGTGCGCGGTGATCAGCACCTTGCGCACATAAGGCGAGCGCGGCGACCAGTGCAGCAGCATGTCCTTCATGGCGTTCCCTCGTCCCCGGCGCGAGCTTGGCATCGATCCCGCCGGGCGCAAAGTCATGGCACATCGGCGCATTCGTCATGGCCCGCCGGAGCCTGCGATGCTAGACATCCAGAAAACACGGGGGCGGAATGCCGATCGACAAGCGCGTCAGTCTCGCGGAGGCACTCGACGGTGTCTCGGACGGAGCGACGGTTTTCATCACGGGCTTCGGCGGCGCGGGCTTTCCCAACAAGCTCATTCGCGCGTTGCGCGAGCGCGGGCCGAAAGACCTCACACTGGTCGTCAATTCGGCGACCCACCGCTATTCGCTCACCCACGAGCTGATCGCCAACGATCAGGTGCGCAAGGTGATCTGCACCGCCGCGCGCGGGCACGACAAGGAGCCCTCGCCGTTCGAGACGCGCTGGATGGCGGGCAAGATCGAACTGGAAATGGTGCCGCAGGGCTCGTTCACCGAGCGCATCCGCGCCGGCGGCGCCGGCATTCCGGCGTTCTACACGCCGGTCGGGTTCGGCACCGAACTCACCAAGGGCAAGGACGTGCGCCGCTTCGGCGACCGCGACTACGTGATGGAGGAGGCGATCAACGGCGATCTCGCGCTGGTGCGCGCCGACACGGCGGACCGCACCGGCAATCTCGCGTTCAATTACGCGCAGATGAATTTCGGGCCGGTGATGGCGAGCGCCGCCAAGCTCGCCGTCGCGGAAGTGCGCACCGTGACAGACGAGCCGCTGCCGCGCGAGCGCATCCAGCTTCCCGGCATCTATGTCGACCGCGTGGTGGCCGTATGAGCGCGCTCAATCGCCTGCAGATCACCTGGCGCGCCGCGCAGGACCTCGAGGACCACCAGGTGGTCAATCTCGGCATCGGGCTGCCGGTGCACTGCTCGGACTACCTGCGGCCGGAGGTCGACGTGATCCTCCAGTCGGAGAACGGCGTGATCGGCGTCGGCCCGCTCGCGGCGCCCGACAAGGCCGACACCGATTTGGTCGATGCCGGGAGCCGGCGCATCACGCTGCGACCGGGCGCCTCGATCGTCGACTCGTCGTGGTCGTTCGCGATGATCCGCGGCGGGCACATCGACGTGACGATCCTCGGCGCATTCGAGGTGGCGGCGAACGGCGACCTCGCCAACTGGGACATGCGCGTGCCCAATCGCGGCCCGCTGGTCGGCGGCGCGATGGATCTCGCCGCGTGCGCACGCGAGGTGCGCGTGATCATGGAGCATGTCACGCGCAAGGGCGCGCCGCGGCTGCTGGAGAAATGTGCGCTGCCGCTGACCGCGGTGCGGTGCGTTTCCCGCGTTTATACGGACCTGGCGGTGGTGGATGTGACGCCGCAAGGCTTTGTGGTGCGTGAGATGGTCGAGATCAGCCGCGACGAACTACAGGCGAAGACCGGCGCGCCGCTTTCGTTTGCGACGGATTGCAAAACGCTGATCGCGCCGCCGATTGCGCTGCCGGAGTGACCGCATGAACTTCATCGAGGCAAACGGGGTCTCGCTGCGCTACGCCGTCGAGGGTGCCGGCAAGCCGGTCGTGCTGATCCACGAGATGGGCGGCACGATGGAAAGCTGGGGACTCGTTGCGCAGCTGCTGGCGGGAAAGCGGCGCGTGGTGCGTTACGACACGCGCGGCGCTGGGTTTTCGGAGAAAATCCGCGGGCCGCTCACCATCGACACGATGACCGGCGACCTGATCGCGCTGCTCGATGGACTTGGTGTCAGGGAGAAGGTCGCGCTCGCCGGAACGGCGGTCGGCGGCGCGATCGCGCTGCATACGGCGTTTCGCTTCCCGGAGCGGATCGCGGCACTTGCGGTCACCAGTCCAGCGACTTTCATGCAGCCGGAGAGTCGCGCCGCGACCCTTGCGCGCGTCGACGAGTTCGAACGCAACGGCGTGCGCGTCGCCTTCGAGACAACCGCCGCCAACGGCTATCCGGAGGAGCTGCGCGGCAACCGGGAGCGCTTTGAGGCTTGGCGTGCGCGCTGGCTCGCCAACGATCCGGCAAGTTTCGCCGCCGTCTACCGCATGCTTTCCAACACCGACCTCACGCCGGAGCTTACCTCGATCAAGTGTCCGGTGCTGGTGATCGGCGGCGAGTTCGACCGCGGGCGCCCGCCCTCTCGTGTGGAGCCCATCGCAAGGGCTATTCCGGGCGCGAGGTTCAAGGTGCTGCGCACCGGGCACTATGCGGGCTGGCAGACACCGGAACTGGTTGCGACGGAGATCGGTGCGTTTTTGGATGAGGTTGGCGCCTAGACCGTCGCCGCCGTCCCCAAAATCACGCTCGCCTGCGCCGAGAGCACGCCGCCATTGCCGTGCACCATCGCGACATCGTGCTTTTTCACCTGCCGCACGCCGCATTCGCCGCGAAGCTGCCGCACGCCCTCGATCAGGATCAGCAGGCCGTACATGCCCGGATGGCAATACGACAGCCCGCCGCCATTGGTATTCACCGGCAAACCACCGCCCGGCGCAATGTTTCCACCCGACACGAACGCCCCGCCCTCGCCCTTCCGGCAGAAGCCGAGATCTTCGAGGAACAGGATCGTGTTGATGGTGAAGGCATCGTAGAGCTGCACCATGTCGCAGTCCTTCGGACCGAGCTTCGCCATCTTGTAGGCGACTTCGCCCGAAAGCTTCGCGCCGGTGACGGTCAGGTCGGGCATCGACGTGATATTCATGTGCGTGATGCCGTGGCCGCAGCCGAGCACATAGGCCGGCGCTTTCTTCAGCGATTTCGCGCGCGCGGCCGACGTCATCACGATCGCGCCGCCGCCGTCGGTGACGAGGCAGCAGTCGCGCACCGACAGCGGATGCGAGATCATGCGCGACTTCAGCACGTCCGCGACCGTAAGATCCTTCTTCTCCCACGCGACCGGATTGAGCTGCGCCCATTTGCGCGCCGCGACCGCGACTTCGGCGAGTTGCTCGCGCGTGGTGCCGTACTGATACATGTGGCGCGAGGCCGCGAGCGCGTAGGCGCTCGACGGAAAGAACGGATTGTACGGCGTCTCGTAGGGATTGACCTCGCGCGCCGAGGCCTGACGGCGGCCGACGCTGCGTTGCGTCGAGCCGTAGCCGATCACCGCGACGTTGCAGAGCCCCGCCTCGATCGCGGCGGCAGCCTGCGCGACGTGAAACTCGAACGACGAGCCGCCGGTCATCGGGGAGCCGATGAATTTCGGGTGGATGCCGAGATACTCGATCATGCCGTTGATCGACATGCGCTGCTGCGTCATGGCACAGAACAGGCCGTCGACATCCTTGAGCGCGAGCCCGCAATCGGCGAGCGCGCGCTGCGTGCCCTGCGCCACCAGGTCCATCGGGCTCATGCCCTCGGCGACCTGGCCGAGATCGGATTCGGCGACTCCGACGATGGCCGCTGCGCCGCGCGTCAACCCGACCATCACGCGGCCTCCGGGGTGAACACGGGGATCGGCGGCTCATCGCCGCCCTGTTTGTGCACGCGGAACTTGACCCGCATGCCGATTTTCACCTGCTCAGGCGGGACCTCTTCGACGCGGCTCATGAGGCGGAAGCCTTCGTCGCAGTCGATCAGTGCCACATTAAAAGGCGCGCCTTCCGCCGGATGCACGATGGTGGTGGCGTAGACCGTGCCGGCGCCTTTGCTCACGCGCCATTCGAGCCGGTCGCTGCCGGTGTAGGGGCAGAGCACGCGCGGGAAAAATACCGCGCGGTTCGCCGCCGGACTGAACTGATAGGCGAGTTCGCCTTTTTCGAGGTGCGCGTTGTAGGTCGCGAGCGGCGACGTGGTGTCGTTGGGCATTGTGTTTTTCTCCCCGGCGCACGTTAGCCCTTGCGCGCCGCCCAGATCAACACGCTGCCCAGGCATGGTGCGCATGCGAGGCGCTTCGGCTAGGCTTGCGGCGGAGGAAACATGCGAACGATCCTGCCGCTGCTCGTCTGTGTCGCGCTCATGACGCCTGCTTTCGGGCAGGAACGCACGCGCAGCCTCGTCACATACGACACTATCGCGATCGACCTGATCGCCGAAGGGCGCGGCCCCCTGATCGTGCTGCTGCCCTCGCGCGGGCGCGACTCGGAGGACTACGACGAGGTCGCGGCGGGGCTGGCGAAAGAAGGCTTTCGCGTGCTGCGCCCGCAGCCGCGTGGCATGCACGCGAGCAAAGGCCCGCTCAAGGACATCACGCTGCACGATCTGGCGCGCGACATCGCGACCGTGATCGAGCGCGAGAATGCAGGACCGGCCGTGATTGTCGGGCACGCGTACGGCAACTGGGTCGCCCGCATGACGGCGGTGGATCATCCGAAGCTGGTGCGCGGCGTGGTGCTGGCGGCAGCAGCGGCGAAGAAGTTTCCGCCACGGCTTTCCCAGCTTGTGAGCAAGAGCGCGGATGCGTCGGTGCCGGAGGCGGAGCGCCTCGCCGCCATGCAGGAGATCTTCTTTGCGAGCGGCAACGATCCGAAAATCTGGCTCAAAGGCTGGTGGGCAGAGGCGAGCGAGGCGCAGCGCGTCGCCGCCGCGAACGTGAAGCAGTCCGACTGGTGGGCGGCCGGCACCGTGCCGCTGTTCGACCTGCAGGCCGGTATCGATCCGTTCATGCCTGAGGCATCACGCAACGACCTGAAGACCGAGTTTCCCGATCGCGTGACGCATGCGGTGATTGCGAACGCCAGCCACGCGCTGTTGCCCGAGCAGCCGAGGGCAGTGGTGGAAGCGATTGCCGGGTGGGTGAGGAAGCTGCCGTAACGCAACTGTCATCCCGGCCAAGCGAGCCTCAAGCGCGTTTACGCGCGTCTGCGACGCGCTATGGCGAGCGCGAGCCGGGACCCATAATCCACAGACCGTGCGAGCGGCGCGATGGATCCCGGCTCTCGCTGCGCTCGGCCGGGATGACAGCGGAGTTATTCCGCCACCACCGGATTGCGCAGCACCCCGATCCCCGAGATCTCGATCTCGCACACATCGCCCGGCTTCATGTTCGACGGGACGCCGTCGGTGCCCATCCACATCACGTCGCCGGGCTCGATGGTGCAGTACTTGCTGACCTCCGAAATATAAGTTGGCGCATCGAAGATCATGTTGTCGGTCTTGAACGTCTCGGTGACCTGGCCGTTGAGTCGGATCGTCGTCACCATCGCGTCGAGATCGGCGCCAGTCACGATCCACGGCCCCATCGGCTTGAACGTGTCGCAGTTCTTCGCGCGCCAGAGCGTGCGGTCGTTTGCCTGCCAGGTGCGCTCGCTGACGTCATTGCCGATGGTCCAGCCGAACACGTAATCGAGCGCGTCCTCCTTCGACACGTTGCGGCAGCGCTTGCCGAACACCGCCACCAGTTCGCCCTCGTACTGGAACTGCTCGCCCGCGTCGCGCGGCTTCACGATGTTGTCCTCGTGCGCGATCAGCGCATTGTTGGCGCGATAGCCGATGTCGGGACGCGGCGGATAGGACGGCTTGGTGCCGCGCATCGCCGCCATGCGCTCGACGTGATCGCGATAATTCACGCCGACGCAGAAGAACGTGTTCGGAACGACAGGCAGTTCGAGCTTCACGCTGCCGAGCGGCACGATCTCACCGGTCACCTTGTGATCGCCCCACGGCGTGCCGTCGACCTTGATCACCGTGTCGTCCTGGATGATCCCGAACGACCTCTCGCCGCCTGCTGAAAACCGGCACCACTTCATGTCTCACTCCGTTTTCGCTTCGCGCAGCCGTTTCGCGGCGTCGAGCGCGGCCGCGACGATCGGCACATAGCCGGTGCAGCGGCAAATGTGGCCACTGAGAAACTCGCGCAATTCCGCCTCGCTCGGATCGGGCGTGCCGCGAAAATACCAGTCGAGCGACATCAGGATACCGGCGGTGCAGAAGCCGCATTGCAGCGCGTGATGGCGGCGGAACGCTTCCTGCTACACCGTGAGGCGGCCGGGCTCCGGCGCTAGACCCTCCACGGTACGGATCCTGGCGCCATCCGCCTGCACGGCGAGCGTGAGGCACGCGCGGGCGGGCGCGCCATCGAGTTGAATCGTGCAGGCGCCGCACACGCCATGCTCGCAGCCGACATGCGTGCCGGTAAGACCGAGTTTGTGGCGCAGGAAATCGGTGAGCAGCATGCGCGGCTCGGCCTCGCCTTCGTGGGCGCGGCCGTTGATGTCGAGCCGCACAGCGTGGCGCGCGTCGGCGCTCAGGCGCGGCATCGCTGCGCCTCCGCAATGGTTTGCGCGCCGAGCTTTTGTACCAGCATGCGCCGATAGTCCGCGGTCGCGTGCAGATCATCGCGCGCGTCGAGTTCGGCGGCGAACGCCGCAAGCGCGTCATCGCTTGCTTCGCCGAAATCGCAAACGACCGGCCGATCCGCCACGCCGCCGACCGCGAGCCGCAGAGTCTTCTCCGTCGCAACCGCCGCACAGGCCACGATGGCGAAATCGCCGTGACGCCGCGCGAACTCGCGGAAGGCGAAGCCCTCACCTTCCCGACGGCAGGGAAACGACACGGACTCAATCAGTTCGTCATCGTTGCGCGCCGTCGACATGATGCCGGAAAAGAAATCCGCGGCCTTCAGGCTGCGCCGCCCGGCCTTCGACGACAGAACGATGTTTCCGCCGAGCGCCGCGAGCACCAGCGGCAACTCCGCGCTCGGATCAGCCAGCGCGACCGAGCCGCACACCGTGCCCCGCGCGCGCGTCTGCGCGTGCCCGACCCAAGGCAGCGCGTCGCTGAGCAGCGGCTGGTGCTTCGCCAAGTCCGGCCACGCCAGCAGTTCCGCCTGCCGCACCGTTGCGCCGACGCGGATGCAATTGCCCTCAATGGAGATCCCACCGAGTTTTTCCACATGCATGATGTCCACGACCACGCGTGGCCGAGCCATACGCATCGACAACAGCGGCACCAGCGACTGCCCACCCGCGATCACGGCGGCGTCGCCGCCCTCAGCGGCAAGGACATCATGCGCTTCGGCGAGCGAACCCGCCCGGACATAGTCGAACGGCGCGGGCTTCATGCGATGAGAGCCGCAAGTTTCGAAGGAGTCAGCGGCAGGTCGATTTCGGCAACGCCGAGCGCGTCCGCGACCGCGTTGGCGATGCACACGGGCGTGCTCATGCAATTCCCTTCGCCGAC
>JAXDOA010000489.1:0-4849 GCA_034669125.1 Hyphomicrobiales bacterium | reverse complement strand
TTGATGATCGACGCGCCGTGATTGTTGCCGATCCAGAACGTCACCGGCGTCGTGGAGTTGTCGACGAAGACGCGACGGATATTGGTCGAACGTGGCAGCAGGTACTCGGTGAATTCACCGCTCGCGGGCTTGAGCCGCAGGATGCGGTCGGTCGTCATCGAGCCGGTCCAGGCTTCGCCGTTCTTGTCCACGGTGACGTCATAGGGCGCCGACCACGGCGTCGGTGCGATCCATTCCTTGAAGGTCTCTGCTTTGGTGTCGAACATCCCGATGCGGTTGCCGCGATACTCGCCGAACCACAGACGATCCTGCTCATCCATCATGCCGCGCCGCGGAGCCGAGCCGGGCGTCGGAATGGCGTAGAGCTTGACCTCACCGGTGGCGGCATCGATCCGCCCGATGTGGCGCTGGCGGAAGTCGGTGAAATAGGCGTTGTTCTTCGAATCCGGGATCACGTCGTAGATATTGTGCGGCTCGCCTTTCGGCGCCGCCTTGAACGGCTCCCAGGTTTCGATCTTGCTGGAGGCAACATCGAGCCGATGCACGCCGGCAAACCCGTTGTTCTGCGTCCATACCTTGCCGTCGACGTGCGAAGAGCGCGGGCTGACCATGTTGATTTGCGCGGCGTCGATGTTGGCCTCGCTCGGCAGCGACCAGAACTGAAAGGTCTCGGTTCTGGGGTCGAATTTCACGATCCGCGCCTGGTACATGTTGCCAAGCCACAGGTTGCCGTCGCGGTCGGTGCGCAAGCCGAGCGTGCCGGTCGGAAAGCCCGGCTTGTGTAAAGCGATCGGATATTCGGTGACCTTGCCGCTGCGCGGATCGAGACGCCCAAGAAACTGCTCGCCGAAGCTCGAATACCAGGCGACGCCGCTGGCATCGACGATGACGTCATGCGGCTGGATCGTTTCGCGCGGCAGATCGTATTCGGTGATGACGACACGCGTGCCTTTACCCTTGGGACGCGGCAGGGCATTGAGCGGGTAGCTCCATCGCGAGCCGTCTCCGAGATTGATCGTGCTGAGATAATCGGCGAGCCCGCGATAGACCTGCACGCGCTGATCGCCACGCTCCTCCATCAGCCGCTCCGCGCGGCGGAGCTGCGGCGCCGCCGGGATGCTCTGGTTCACATAGGCCTGCATGCGGGGCAGGACCTGCATGAAATCGTCGGTCTTGTGCGGCGACTTCATCACGCGTTCGAGTGTGTGGCATCCGATGCAGTTCAGCAGCGAGCCTTTCTGCTGGTCGGAGCCCGGTACGCTCGCGATCCATTCACCATTCGAAAGTTGCGAGGCGAGGTCCTCGGTCTTGCGCAGCTTGAGATCGGCGCTAGCGGATTTGCCCACCGCAACATCGACCAGCGCCGCGCCGTCGAGGTCGTAACCGGTCGCGCGAATGCGCAGCGCATACTGGCCCGGCTCGAGTTTTGCGGAAGGGAAGCTGTAGCGGCCCTGCGTGTCGCTCGCGACCGTGATGGTGATGGTCGAGCCGGCGCGTTTCGCGCTGACCAGCACGCCTTCCATCGCGCCCTCCTCGACCGAAGTGACTTGGCCGGATAGAGCGGTCTGGGCGGCAGCCGGAAGGCTTGCGGGAACCTGCAAGAGGACAAGAGCAGCAAGCACGCCGAATCCAGGTGTGCGCATGTGAGCCTCCGCAGAAGGCATCCCGTGAAGTGGTCTCCGGGCATTCCGAAAGGAGCGGTCATTCCACTCCTGATCCGCGTCAGTTTCAATGCCCGTCGGAGCTACCACGGCAACTCTGTGCCGTCGTAATTCACATACCGATGGCCGGCCTTGCTCGCGTGCTTGTCAATGGCATTCGCGACGTTGCGGCAGCTCGTTTCCACATCGAAGGTGGCGGCCGGCCCGCCCATGTCGGTGCGCACCCAGCCGGGCGCGATCGAGAGCACCGGATGTTTGGCGTGGCGGTTGGCAAAACTGCGTGCGCCCATGTTCAGCGCGGCCTTGGCTGTGCGATAGGTCTCCCAGTCCGACCGGCCGACGTTCATCGCGATGCTGCCGAGCATCGACGACATGAACGCGACCGTGCCCTTCGGTTTCAGCAAACTCGCGAAGGCTTCGGCCGCGGCGATCGGAAAGTATGCATTGGTGAGGTACACGCGCGCCGCCTCGTCGGGCGCCACCTCGTGCAGCGGCTTCGGCACCGAGCCGGAAATGCCGGCGACCAGGAACAAGAGGTCGAGCTTTTCGCCCGCGAGCGCCTTGCGTACCCGCGCGGCACCGCCGGCCTCCGCAATATCGAGGCGTTCGATCCGCAGATTGCCGCCGGCGTTCTTGGCGAGCGCCTGGAGTTTCGACGCATCGTCCCGCGCGGTCGCAATCACCCGCCAGCCGCGGCCGAGATATTCGCCGGCAAGCCCGAGGCCCAGGCCGCGCGAAGCGCCAATGAGGAGGGCGGTTTGCTGCGAGGGTGCGGGCACGGATGAGCTCCGGAATGGTGGGGCGGGCGTCCGGACAATTGCCTAAACGCTTGGCGAGGCCAACCGGCGAGGCCCAAGAAACGAAGAAGAAACGAAACCGCAAGCCCGGTTCCTGTGGCGGTTACCCGACCGAGTTGTTGCAGAATTGCCACGGGCCCAAACAAACAACTGATTCAGGCCCGGTTCCACGTGCGAATCCGGCTGTTTGGAGTTGAGGCTTCGGCGAACCGGAGTACATTCGCCTTCAACCTTTGGATTGGCACGGGGAGGTCTCTATGCGCACTTTAGCTCTTGTTTCTTCGATCCTGATCGCTGGCGCACTGCCGGCTCTGGCGGCGGACCTGCCGGTCAAAGCCCGGCCGATGGCCCCGGTTGCGATGGCCTACAACTGGACCGGCTGCTACGTCGGCGGCAACGTCGGCGGTAAATGGGCGCGCACGGATGATACCGTCACGATTGGACCCGTGGTCGGCAATGCTGGGGCGACCGTGGCATTCGCTCGCGAGACCGCAAGCACGCTGATCGGCGGCGGACAGGTCGGCTGCAACTGGCAAGCGCCAGGCAGCAACTGGGTTCTCGGCGTTGAAGGCGATGCAGACTGGCAGCGCTGGAGCACGAACCGCGTTCTCGCGGTCACCGTGCCGCCGTTCGTCGCGGGCGACAGCTTCGGTGTCCGGAGCGACTGGCAGGCATCCGCGCGCGGACGCCTCGGCTACGCCTGGGATCGCTGGATGCTCTATGTGACCGGCGGCGCGGCCTTCACCAACGTCAAGGCCTCCGCCAACTTCCCGGTCTTCGTCGGCGCCGTCACGTTCCCGGCGACCTTCGCTGAGGACAGCAAGACGATCTGGGGCCCGACGTTCGGCGGCGGCTTCGAATACGCCTTCACCAACAACTGGAGCTTCGGTGTCGAAGCGCGTTACGCCTGGAACGGCAACCAGACGTTCAACGGCGGCGTGGTCGCCTCCGTTCCCGCAGTCGGTGGCGGCTTCCTGTTCGCGCCGGTCACGCAGACAATGAGGATCGAAACGTTCCAGGCGACGGCACGGCTGAACTTCAAGCTGTTCCCCTAGCGATCGTTACATGCCGGGCGGCGTTAAGCCGCCCGGTATGCATTTGGAACATCGATGAATGGGGCGGGCATCACCGTCCCATTTTTGATTGAACTCGCGCCGCCGCCGATATAGTATGACGGCATACACGTTGTGGTGTTGCTTGGGTCCGAGGGCGCAATCATGCTGATAACGGTGCGGGGTGAGACCACCTTCCACGAGGTCCCGGACGCTCCGCCGACGGGGGTTTCGCTGGTACCTCGTGGGGCCGCGGCGTCGAGCACGTCACACGGCGACGATGCCGGCGCGGGATCGGTTCAGTTCTCGGTCGCCGGCGTCAGCAACGCACCGTCGCACGACAGCACTCCGGTTTTTTCCAGCGCGCCCCTGCTTCCGCAATCGGGCGCCGCGCCGCAATTCGTCTCCGTCTCGAGCGTCGTCACCGACTTGCAAGGATCGACGTCCTTGCTGCGCGGCGCCGAGTCGCCGAGTTCCGGCGGTGGTGGTAGTGAAATCGCGCGCGACGGAGAATCGCTCGCCCCCATGTCGCTTGCCTGGGCCGATTCCTCGGACAACGGCTGGTTCATCGTGCCGTCAGCGGCGAATGAATATGGCGAAGCCTATGCGGCCGCCGGTGACGGATTTGCCTGGGACGTCGCCGCCGGCGAATTTACCGTCGACTTTTTCTTCGTCTGATCGCTGAGCGCTTCATCGAACACGAGCCCCGGACAAGGGTCCGGGGCTTTTTGCTTGGGCCAGCCGGCCGAGGATAAACCTGCGGCAATCGTCGCCGCGCGACAATGCCCTCGCTTACCTATTCACTTGTCAAACAGCCAACGCTCCGCCGCCCGCCTTCGCTTAAGCTTCGGCGGGCAAGCCCGCTATAGCCCGGTTGGCGGTACCGGGCTTGCCCTCCGTAGCCCGTGAGGGCGAAGGAGGGGAGCAGAGCGCCGACAGGCGCTGGTGCGGAAGCGCCGCACCCGTGACCCGCCTCGCGGTCGGGTCGATCTCCGAGAACGCTCGGAGATCACCGGCCAATAACGTAGGCCGGCGCGCCTCTCGACGCTCTGCTGCGGCGTTTTCCTTACGGTGTCGGGCCGCGCTTTGCGTGGCCGGTCCGGTTGACCTTCCAGGTTCGGCGCCGGTTCTGCCTTTTGGGCCAGAGCGTCCGCCGTCCCTGACAGGGCCGAACAGGCCTCCGTCAGCCACCTCCTGGCAGGGGACCGTAGTGTCCCCGGGCGGAGCCCCGACACCGCCCGGGTGCCGGGGTGACGAGCCCCAGCGCGCAGGCGCCGCTCCAGCACGAGGCCCGGAATTGCCGGGCGCCGGCTGCCGGATTCAAGGACCTGTTCTCCGG
>JAXDOA010000488.1:0-7214 GCA_034669125.1 Hyphomicrobiales bacterium | reverse complement strand
TGACCGCATCGTCTGCTGGAGTTTTTCATCGGCCCGTTCTTCGGCAAGGCCACGCGGCGCACGATGACCGTGGAGAGTTCACCGCACGCCCCGCGCCGCGCCATCGTCGGCTGGGTGTTGTTCGACTGGGCGGCGCAGCCGTTCTTTACGCTGATCATCACGTTCGTTTACGCCCCGTATTTCGCCTCCGCGATCGCGAGCGATCCGGTGCAGGGCCAGGCCTTGTGGGGTTTTGCGACAGCGGCGGCCGGGTTCACGGTCGCGGCGCTCTCGCCGGTGCTCGGGTCGATCGCGGATGCGTCGGGGCGGCGCAAGCCATGGATCGCGGCGTTCGGCGTGCTGGTCGTTGCCGGCTCGGCGCTGCTCTGGCTCGGGCGTCCGGGCGAGCCTTCCGTCATCCCGCTGGTGCTCACCGCCTACGCGGTCGGCGTCGTCGGCGTCGAATTCGCGGGCGTGTTCACCAACGCGATGATGCCCGCGCTGGTGCCGCCCGAGCGGCTCGGCCGATTGTCGGGCACCGGCTGGGCGGTCGGTTACGTCGGCGGGCTGTTGAGCCTCATCCTCGTGCTCGGCTTCCTCGCCGGCAACCCGCAAACCGGCAAGACGCTGCTCGGCGCCACACCGCTGTTCGGGCTCGATCCCGTATTGCGCGAGGGCGACCGTGCGGTCGGGCCGCTCAGTGCGGTGTGGTTCGTGGTGTTCATCCTGCCGCTGTTTTTCTTCACGCCGGACCGGCCGGCCGCGATGCCGCTCGGTGCCGCGGTGTCGCACGGCTTGCGCGAACTCGCCGTGACGCTGCGCCGGCTGCCGCAGCATCGCAACGTCGCGGTGTTCCTGCTCGCCCAGATGATCTGCGCCGACGCGCTGCTCGCGCTGTTCGCGTTCGGCGGCATCTATGCGGCCGGTACCTTCGGCTGGAGCACGATCCAGATCGGCGTGTTCGGCATCCTGCTGGTAATCACCGCAACGATCGGCGCTTACGCCGGCGGCAAGCTCGACGATCGTGTCGGACCCAAGCGCGTGATGCTCGGCAGTCTCGTGATCCTGCTGATCGCGACCGCCGCGATCCTCTCGACCGGCCGGGATCACATCCTGTTCGTCGTCCCGGTCGCGCCGCCGGTGGCGGGCGCGGGACTGTTCGCGGCGCCGGCCGAGAAATTCTTCATCGCGATCGGCCTGTTCATCGGGCTCGCGGCGGGACCGTTGCAGGCGGCCGCGCGCACGCTGCTGGTGCGGCTCGCGCCGGCGGACAAGATCACGCAATTTTTCGGGTTGTTCGCGCTGTCGGGAAAGGTGACGTCGTTCGCCGGGCCGCTGCTGGTCGGGATCGTGACCACGGCGTTCGCAAGCCAGCGCGCCGGCATGGCGGTGCTGGTGGTGTTCTTCTGCGTCGGCGCGCTGGTGTTGAGCCGCGTGCAAACCGCGGACCGCGGCCTGCTCTAGGCGCGGAAGCTCTGCATCAGCGCCGCAATCTTGATCGTGGCGAATTTGGAGTATGTGTCGGAGACCGCATAGGGCAGCACGATCTGGTCGTTGTGCCGCATCGCCCCGCATGTGTAGACGACATTGGGGACGTATCCCTCGCGCTCCGAGGGCTCAGGCCGGACCAGCGGCTCGCGCGACCGCCCAAGAACCTTGGAGGGATCCTGCTTGTCGAGGAGAACCGCGCCGATCGAATATTTCCGCACCGGACCGACGCCGTGGGTCAGCAGCAGCCAGCCTTCGTCGAGCTCGATCGGCGACCCGCAATTGCCGATCTGCACGAACTCCCAGGGGAATTGAGGCTTCAGGATCGCAACGCCGCCGTCCCAGGAATACAGGTCGTCGGAATAGATCAGGTAGAGGTTCTCGTTGTCCTGCCGGCCGATCATGGCGTACTTGCCGCCGATCTTTCGCGGGAACAAGGCCATGCCCTTGTTGCGTGCCGCGGCTCCGCGCAGCGGCGACATACGGAAGGAGACGAAATCGCTGGTCTCGATCAGCTCGGATCGGATCGCCCTGCCGCTATAGGCGGTGTAAGTCGCGTAAAAGATTTTTCTCGCGCCATCGTGGAATTCCACGAAGCGCGCGTCCTCGATGCCGTTCGATTGGGACAAGGTGACGGGGAAGATCACCCGCTCGCTGATATCCTCGTCCGGCTTGAAGATCACCTCGACGGTGTCCCCGTCCGCGCCCGCTGTCCGGGTTTTCACTTTGGGGACCGAAGCAAGCCGCGCCGCCGGATCGACCGTCACGCTGCCGTCCGCAGCGACCGACCCGGACCGGAACGTCAGCGACGAAACATGCCCTTCGCCGACGGCGCGAAGGCTGAGGATGAAGCGGCGGCAGCCTTGCGGCGTGCCGGACTGATCGGGATGGGAGACGATGCTTGGATTGAATAGCGCGGAGGCTTCGAAGGAATATTCATTGAGAAAATAGGCCCCGACCAGTTGGCGCTGGATCGGGGTGAAACCCGCGTGAGGCGCAAAGGCGTCTTCCATCTCGTCGGCGCGCGCCTCGAAGGTCGCCAGAAGATCGCGGTGGCGGCCCTGAAAATTCTCAAGGACATCGGCCAGTTGGCTGGCTGCCATCTCGGCATCGAGCGTCATGACGCGGTCGACGATATGGTTCGCCCGTATCTTGTCGGTGGGGTTGAAGTAGCTTGGCTCGACCGCCGGCTTGAACGGGCGCACGACCACCCGCGCCGGATCGGGGCGCAGATGAAGAGCCTGCCGGTTCAGGAACGTGACTTGCGACAAGGCGCCCTCGGCTCGTTCGGATGGGATTTCGCGCAGCTCAAGCACGCAAGGCCTGAAGCGGCGCTCTCGCGCTCTCGCTGCTGGTCAGCGCGAGCTGACGAATTTCCGCGAGGCTGAGAAGATAGGACACAACCGACTCGCCACCCCTGTTCTCATTTGGACGGTCGCGATGCAATCCATCGCGACAGCTGCCGGTTTCGGTATCGACCAGAGGCAGCGTCAGGTCGTTGCTCCCGAGGAACCAGGCGAACGCCCGCGCCGCGTCCACTCTCCATTGGGGATCGCCATCCGCGCGCCAGGCCGCAAGACAGGCCGAGATCGTTGCGGTGGCTTCCAGCGGCTGCTGGTCGAATGCCTGCGGCTCCCGCCGCTGGTCGCCAAACCCCTGCGTGCCGACGGGCCTGAACAATCCCGCCCGCGTCGTCTGCTGCGTCATGAGCCACTGCAGGGACCTCAAGCCGGCCTCGAGATAGGTGGGCGTTCCGGTCGCGTCTCCCGTCACGATCAGGGCCTGCGGCAGACGCGCATTGTCGTAAGACAGCCCTTCCTCGAACCACACCCACTCCTTGGTCTCGACCACCGACAGGATGGACATCAGTCTGGCGGCGAGGACATGTCGAAGCCGTGCGGCGAGCGAATCACCAGGCGTGACCGCGCAGTAGGCGTCCAGCCCGAGCAGCGTGAAGGCCCACGCGCGCGGCGAACTGAAGGTCTCGGCCGGCGGCATCGCCTCGGCGAACAGTGCCGTGGCCCACCGGCGCCGCGACGGATTGGGGTCGCCCCGCGCGCACTCGCCCAAGGCCCAGAGCGTGCGCCCGTGGCTATCCTCCGAACCGCGATCTTCCAGCCAGCGCCGGTCGAAGCTCATGAAATTGCGGAACCGTTTGGCATCCGGATTCCACGCGTGCTGGACAAAGGCGGCAAACCGGGCCGTCAAGGCTTCGGGTAGGCGCTGCTCGCCTGCGCCGTTGAGCGCGCACGCCAGCAACAGCGCCCTCGCGTTGTCGTCGACGCAATAGCCGTGAGCGCGATCCGGCACCGAATGCACCGCATGCTGGAACAGCCCGGTGTCGTCGCACATTGACAGGAAAGCATCGGTGCGCATCTCCGGAGCGGCTTGGCTGTCGCGCGAGGCAACGCTCTGGTCGGGCCGCGCGATCACCCTGAGCCGGTGCCCGCGCCGCGCGCTCTCGAACGCCGCCAGGTAGCGCTCCGCGGTCCGCTCCCAGGTCATCGGCCGGCTGCTCACATAGGCGCGCGTGCGCATCGCCTGCCGCCGTGCGTGGTCGGTCAGCAATCCGGCGATTTCGCTCCCGAGTGCCGCCGAATTGGCGAATGGGACCAGAACGCCGCGTCCGTCGGCCAGCAATTCCCGGGCGTGCCAATAGGGCGTTGAGACGATCGCCTTTCCGAGCGCGAAGCTGTAGGCCAACGTGCCCGACGTCATTTGCGACGCATTGAGATAGGGCGTCACGTAGACGTCGCACATCGCGATGAAGTCCAGCAACGTCGCGTGGTCGACGAATTGATCGAGGAACACCACATTGTCCTCGACGCCGACTTCCCGCGCGCGCGCCACGAGGCTGTCGCGGTAGGCCTCGCCCTGCTGGCGAACCAGATTGGGATGCGTGGCGCCGAGAACCACGTACACCGCATCGGGGCAGCTGTTCAGGATCGACGGCATGGCATCGATCATGAATTCGATGCCCTTGCTCGCAGAGAGCAGCCCGAACGTCAGGATGACGGTTCTGTTGGCAAAGCCCAGTTTTGCCTTGGCGTGTTCGGGGTCGACGAACGGAAAGTCGGGAGTCCCGTGCGGGATCAGCTCGATCTTTTCGGCTGGCACCCGGTAGACGGACCGCAACAGCTCCCGGCCTTTCTCCGCCATGACGACGACCCGTGACGATACCTCGACGATCCGGTCGAGCACGCCGCGTTGCACCGGCGTCGGCTCGCTCAGAACGGTATGAAGCGTCGTGACGATCGGCATGGTGAGGCGCGAAAGCAGCGCCATGATGTCGCCGCCGGCTTCGCCGCCGAAAATGCCGAACTCATGCTGCAGCGAGACGACCTCGAACTGCCCCGCATTCAGGAAGTCGGCCGCGCGCACGTAATCCTTGATCTTGTCGTCGTTGATTTGCAGGCGAACGACCGATGGATAGTCGTAGGTATGACCGTGGTCGGTCATCGCGACGATTGAGGTTTCCACCTCGGCGTTCGATGCCGCGATGGCCTGCTGCAGATCGGTCGTGAAGGTTGCGATGCCGCAACGGCGGGGGAGCGAATTGCCTATGAACGCGAGGCGGCTCAACTGTGTCACGAATGTACTCCCGGCGGACGCCACGGCGAACCAGCGGCCGCTTGCGATTGCGAAGCGGGCAGCGCGAACGGCCGGATGTCGAATTCGGCATCCTGTTGATCGAGCTTGCGCAGCAAACCCGGATTCGGCTTTGGGCCCAAATAAGCGAGCAGCCCCTTGAAACCGCGGGTTCCGACCTTGAGGTCGGTACGATCCGCTTCCAGAAAAATCGCTTCGCCGACGAACGCGTTCATCAGCCCGACCTGGACATGTCCCTCGATCACCAGCACCCACGTCTCTTGCTCAGCGTCGAGTTTCCAGGTCGAATTTGGCGGCAGGTCGATATGCTCAAGAATGAAATGCGGGCTGGCGACGAGCACGGATCTGGTATCGGTCAGACGCTGCGGCGTTGACTGGCGTTCGGCTGGCCCCGCATTGGCCGCCGCCACGGCGTTGTCTACGTGGATCTCGCGCTCGCGGCCGTGATCGAACAGGCGAAACGTCGTGTCGCTTCGCTGCTGGATTTCCGCCAGCACGAGTCCCGGCCCGATGGCGTGAATGGTTCCGGCCGGAACAAAGATGACATCGCCCTTGCGGGCCGGACGCCATTGAATCAGGTCCGCGATCGAGCCGTCCTCGATCGATGCCCGCAATTGCGGCGCCGTGAGCTGGCGCTTCAGTCCGACGGCAACTTCAGCCTCGGGCGTTGCGGACAGAACATACCAGGCCTCGGTCTTGCCGTTCACAAGGCCGATTGAATGCGCGAATGCATCGTTCGGGTGAACCTGAATGGAAAGCGGCTCTTTGGTGAACAGCAGCTTGAGGAGCAGCGCGGAAGGTGGCGCGTTCGCGTCGGGACGTTGAAACCAGAGTTCGCCGATCGCGACATCGTCCGGCTGGATATCGCTCCACGGCAGGAGGTCGGTGCTTCCCCAGGGCTTGCTCACAACGCGCGTACAGGCATGTTCGATCGTCACGCTGGTCTCCTGGTTCGGACCGCCCAGATCGGGGTAGCGTAACGTTGGCGACGCGCTCCGAAGACACATACGTGTCTCCGTTGGCAACGGCTGTGCCGCGAATAAGTTGCGGCGGGGCCAATCGGCCGCCAAGTCGCGGGCGCGCTTAAGGTTTATTGATCGATTGCTGCCGGCGACCGTAGATGGGGACGACCCAGCCGGGTTGCTAGGACGGCGACATTGATTGTTCGCACGCGCGCCTCCTTTTCAGGAGCATTTCAGCCGCGCCATCAAAGGAGCGACTTGCGCCTCGGATCAATCAAATCCGGCCCATCAGAAGCAGTATGACCAGCACGATGATGATGATGCCGATGATACCGACGCCGCCGTGGCCAAAGCCGTAACCGTAACCGCCGAAACGGCCACTGAAGCCGCCAAGCAAGAAGATCACGAGAATGATGATAAGGATAAGCCCAATCGACATGGTCTAGCTCCTGCTGCAACGCCGACGGGAGGCGACCCTTGCGACGCCCGGCTTGGTGCAGTTTAGGCAGGTTCACGCGTTACGTCTGAGCAAAATTGCTCAGTTTCGCCAACCGTCATGATATCGATATCGCTGGGACGCGCACGCGCGACGGTGTTCCGCGCGGAAATTTCATCACCGCGCCGCGAAAAGTCTTATGATAATAGACGAGGTCGCGTCAGAGACGCGCGGTCAGGAGGGCCGCGTCATCGCGCCGAAACGCCGCCGGTCGTTCCAAGGTCGGCGAGGCCGCAGCATTGGTCGGTTCGGCAAGAACCAGATCGTTTTCTCGCAGGGGCGATCCCGCCGACGCGGTCGTCTACATCCAGCGCCGGGCCGCTGTTGGTCGGGATCGTGAACCACGGCGTTCGCGAGCCAGCGCGTCGGCGTGGCGGTGCGGGTGGTGTTCTTCTGCGTGAGCGCGCTGATACTCAGTCGCGTTTCTCAGCACTCGTAACGGCTATGTTCTGGAGCGGAACTTGATCATTCGTCTCTGCGTTTTGTGCCGGTCGGGAACATCAAATAAACAACGCACAAGATGATGACAAAAGCGCCCACGAACATTGCTGCTGCCATCAATGCCCAGAAGTCACCCAAGATTGAATTTATTTGCTATACGAAAGTACAGCGCCAGCTATATAATAGATTGCAAATGTAATATGGGCCACGATTGCAAAGGTCTTGTCGGCATACCGATT
>JAXDOA010000487.1:0-3475 GCA_034669125.1 Hyphomicrobiales bacterium | reverse complement strand
GAAATCGATCTGTCGATCGACTCGCCCTGGGGCCGCCAGCTTGCGGCCGCACGCGCCGAGGTCGCCGAACTGCTGGAAGGCGAGATCGACAATCTGCCCGGTCAGGTGCGCCGCCTGTTGCGCCCGCGCGTGCCGCGGGAAACGGGCGCCGTGGTCGATGAGGGCGATGTCGCCGAGATCGAGGCCAAGCTTGTGCTCGCCGCCACCTGCCGCAATTACGCGAGCGAGCTTGCGATCAGCGAAGTGTCCGGCCGGGTGCATTCCGATTTGCAGAACTATTTCGATAACGGCACCCAGGTTCTGCTCGACCGGCTGCGGACTTCACCTCCCGCCGAGCTGACATTCCGCCACTCGCAGGCCGACGCGGCGATCAAGTTTTGCGCGATCCTGTTCGGCGCCGAGTATGCGAGCCTGCTCGCAAAGGCCGCCGATCACGCCGCCAAGGGCGAGCAGAAGGCCGCAAACGCTTAAGGTTTCAGGCTTTTCCGATTTCTATCTTCCGCATTGCGGCCTGCCGGGCGCCGTGATGTAAAGCCCCCATGACGCTCTGGTTCGTGTTCGCGCTGATGACCGCGGCGGCAATCCTCGCCGTGCTGTGGCCGCTCGCGCGCCAGCGGCGCGAACAACGCAGCGGCAGCGATCTTGCGGTCTATCGCGATCAGCTCGACGAGGTCGCGCGCGACCGTGCCTCCGGTCTCATCGGCGAAGCGGAGGCGGAAGCCGCGCGCGTGGAGGTCTCGCGCCGCCTGATCGCGGCCGCGGATGCGGCGCAGCCGGAAGCAACGTCCGTGGCGGGCGAAACGTTTCGCCGCCGCGCGGCCGCGGTGCTGGTGCTGGTCGCACTGCCCGCCATCGCGACCGCGCTTTACCTCACGCTCGGTTCGCCGCAGTTGCCCGGACAGCCGCTCGCGAGCCGTGCCGCAACCCCATTACAGGATCGCACGCTCGACACGCTGGTCGCGCAGGTCGAAGACCATCTTGCGAAAAATCCCGAGGATGGCCGCGGCTGGGAGGTGGTCGGGCCGGTTTACATGCGGCTTGGCCGTTTCGAGGATGCCGTAAAGGCGCGGCGCAATGCGCTGCGCATCAATGGTTCGAGCGCCGACCGCGAGGCCGATCTCGGCGAGTCGCTGATGGCGGCCGCGAATGGCGTCGTCACCGATGAGGCGAAGGTCGCGTTCGAGCGAGCACTGGTGGCGGACACGCAAAATCCCAAGGCGCGCTTCTTTCTCGGCGTCGCCGCATACCAGGACGGGCAGGGCGCGAGGGCCGCGGCGATCTGGCGCGACATGCTCAAGGACGCCCGGCCCGATTCGCCCTGGGTCGGGATGGTGCGCGAGGCTCTGGCGAGTGTCGGAGCGGCGAGCGATGCCCCCGGACCGTCCGCCGAGGACGTAGCGGCGGCCCAGCAGATGAAGCCCGAGGACCGCGACGCCATGGTGCGCGGGATGGTCGATCGGCTGGACGAACGCTTGAAACGCGATGGTTCGGACGTCGAAGGCTGGCTGCGGCTGGTACGCGCCTATACGGTGCTGGGCGACCGCGACCGGGCGCTGTCTGCAATCGCGGATGCGCGCCGCGCGCTCGGCCATGATACCGACAAGCTCCGTCGGCTTGATGCGCTGGTCAAAGAACTCCGGCTGGAAAGCTGACAATGCGAGACGCCGCATGACGCGCAAGCAGCGACGCCTGACACTGATCGGCGCCGGCCTCGGCGTGCTCGGCCTTGCGGCCGGGCTCGTGCTCTATGCGCTCAACGACGCGATCGTGTTCTTCAACTCGCCGACCGACGTGGCGGAAAAACACATCGCGCCAGGTAGCCGCATCCGGCTCGGTGGTTTGGTGAAACCCGGCAGCCTTGTGCGCGGCGACAATCTGAGCGTTCGCTTCGAGGTGACCGACGGCAACAAGTCGGTGCCCGTCAGCTTCACCGGCATCCTGCCGGACCTGTTCCGTGAGGGGCAGGGCGTGGTGACGGAAGGCGCACTCGACGCGGCCGGCGCCTTCAAGGCCGACAGCGTGCTCGCCAAGCACGACGAGACCTACATGCCGAAGGAAGTCGCCGAGGCGTTGAAGAAACAGGGACACTGGAAAACCGAGGGCGGCGGCTACGGCCTGGCAGGCGCCACCAAAGAGGCGCCGAAGTGATCCCCGAATTCGGCCACTACGCGCTGGTGCTGGCGCTGGCCCTGGCGCTGGTGCAGGCGATCGTGCCGCTGTGGGGCGCGCGCACCAATGACGCGACACTGATGGGCGTCGGCGGCTCGACCGCACTGGCGCAGTTCGTGTTCGTCGCGGCATCGTTCGCGGCGCTGACCGCAGCCTACGTCGGCTCCGATTTCTCGGTGCTGAACGTCTTCCAGAATTCGCATTCCACGATGCCGCTGGTCTACAAATTCACCAGCGTGTGGGGAAACCACGAAGGCTCGATGCTGCTGTGGGTGCTGATCCTCGCGCTGTTCGGCGCGCTGGTCGCGCTGTTCGGATCGAACCTGCCGGCGACGCTCAAGGCGAACGTGCTGGCCGTGCAGGCCTGGATCGCCTGCGCGTTCTACCTGTTCATTCTGATGACTTCCAATCCGTTCGCCCGCATCGCGCAGGCTCCCGCGGAGGGCCGCGATCTCAATCCGATCCTGCAGGATATCGGCCTCGCCGTGCACCCGCCGCTGCTCTATCTCGGCTATGTCGGCTTCTCGATCTCGTTCTCGTTCGCGATCGCGGCGCTGATCGACGGACGCATCGATGCAGCGTGGGCGCGCTGGGTCCGGCCATGGACGCTGGTCGCATGGATGTTCCTCACGCTTGGCATCGCGATGGGCTCGTACTGGGCCTATTACGAGCTCGGCTGGGGCGGCTGGTGGTTCTGGGATCCGGTTGAAAATGCTTCATTGATGCCGTGGATCGCCGGCACCGCGCTGTTGCACTCCGCGGTGGTGATGGAGAAGCGCAACGCGCTGAAGGTCTGGACCATCCTGCTCGCGATCCTGACGTTCTCGCTCTCGCTGCTCGGTACATTCCTGGTGCGCTCGGGCGTGCTCACGTCGGTGCACACGTTTGCCTCCGACCCTTCGCGCGGCGTGTTCATCCTCGCCATTCTGGTGCTGTTCATCGGCGGCGGTCTTGCGCTCTATGCCTGGCGCGCGCCTGCCCTGAAGCAGGGCGGAATCTTCGCGCCGATCTCGCGCGAGGGCGCGCTCGTCTTCAACAATCTTTTCCTCACCTCCGCCTGCGCCACCGTGTTCGTCGGCACGCTTTATCCGCTCGCGCTCGAGGCTTTGACCGGCGACAAGATTTCGGTCGGCGCGCCGTTCTTCAATCTCACCTTCGGCCCGTTGTTCGTGCCCCTCCTGATCGCAGTGCCGTTCGGCCCGCTGCTCGCCTGGAAGCGCGGCGATTTGTTCGGCGCGGCGCAGCGGCTGATCTGGGCGGCTGCACTTGGGGTCGTGGCGCTCGCCATCACGTTCGCGGTGCAACG
>JAXDOA010000486.1:0-8737 GCA_034669125.1 Hyphomicrobiales bacterium | reverse complement strand
ACGCAATAGAACACGCCCTTCTCGTCGGTCGGGTCCTTGTAGGCCTCGCGGATGATCTCGACGATGCCGACCACCTGCTTCTCGTCGCCGGTGTGATAGAAGAACGCCTGTTCGCCCTTCTTCATGGCTTTCAGGTTTCCGCGCGCGGTGAAATTGCGAACGCCGGTCCACGCCTCGCCCTTAGGCCCGCGCTTGACCTGATCGTCCCAGGAGAATTCTTCCGGTTCGGTCTTGAGGAGCCAATACGCCACAGGTTCTCTCCGTTGCGGGGCCGCCCATCATTGGGCAATGTACTTTCTTCGCGCTTGATCTTTTCCGAAAACCGGTACCCACTTTTCGGGATCATGCGCCACAACGATAACCGGAAAGTTCCGGTCTGCGAAACAGGGAGAGGGCGATGAGGAGAGTTGTTTTGCTTGCGGCCGCGATCGTGGCATTCGCCGGGATGGCGCAGGCGCAACAATTTCCCACCCGGCCGGTGACGCTGATCGTGCCGTGGCCGCCGGGCGGTTCGACCGACATCGCGATGCGCGCGCTCGCGCAGGCGACCGAAAAGCATCTCGGCCAGACGATCGTGATCGAGAACCGGCCGGGTGCGGCCGGCACGCTTGGCCCGGGCAACATGGCGGGGAGCGCGCGGCCCGACGGCTACACGGTAGCGCAGTTCCCGATCAGTGTTTTCCGCATCCCGTATATCCAGAAGACGGCTTGGGATCCCGCCACGGACTTCACTTATGTGATCCATCTCACCGGCTACACGTTCGGCGTCGTGGTCCGCGCGGACTCGCCGTTCAAGACGTTCAACGACATGATCGAACACGCGCGGGCCAATCCCGGCAAGGTGAACTACGGAACGCCCGGCGTGGGAACGAGCCTGCACATCACGATGGAACAGATCGCCAAGCAGAAGGGCATCAAGTGGACACAGGTGCCGTTCAAGGGCGGCGCCGACAACATGAATGCAACGCTCGGCGGGCACATCGATGCGACGGCCGACTCGACCGGCTGGGCCGAGCTCGTTAATGCGGGAAAATTCCGCCTGCTGGTGACGTGGGGCGCAGAGCGCACCAAGAACTGGCCGGACGTGCCGACGCTGAAGGACAGCGGCATCAACATGGTGTCAAATTCGCCGTTCGGGATCGGCGGTCCGAAGGGCATGGACCCGGCGGTGGTGAAGGTGCTGCATGATGCGTTCAAGAAGGGCATGGAGGAGAAGTCCTACAAGGACACGATCCTCAAGCTCGACATGGAGCCGTACTATTTGAGCACCGCCGACTATCACGCCTACGCGATGCAGCAGATCGTCGAGCAGAAGCAGCTGATCGAGGAGTTGGGGCTAAGGCAGCAGTAACGCCGATGCTGTAGGGTGGGTTAGCGCGAAGCGCGTAACCCACCATTTCTTTCATAAGATGGTGGGTTACGGCCTTCGGCCTAACCCACCTTACTCGGCTCTAAACGGCCTTGTGAGCAGCGAATCGATCGCCGCATCCACGCTGAGCCTGCCGTCCAGCACCGCCGCGACCGCGCTCGCGATCGGCATCTCGACGTGTTTCTCGCTTGCAAGCTCGACCAGCGCCGCCGCCGTGAACGCGCCTTCGGCGAGCCTGTCCTCGCGGGCGCGGCCTTCGCCGAGCGAAATGCCAAGCGAGAAATTGCGCGACTGCGGCGACGAGCAGGTGAGGATGAGATCGCCCAACCCCGACAGGCCGGTAAGCGTTTCGCTGCGCGCGCCGAGGGCGCGGCCGAACCGCGCGAGCTCGGCAAAGCCGCGCGTCACCAGCGCGGCCGTGGCGCTCGCGCCGAGCTTGCGCCCTGCCACGATGCCGGCCGCGATCGCGAGCACGTTCTTGGCCGCGCCGCCGATCTCGACGCCGCGCACGTCGGTGGTGTGATAGGGGCGGAAGGTCTGCGAGCCGAGCGCGCGCGCGAGCGCGGCGGCGATCGTTTCATCGGCGCAGCCGAGCGTGACGGCGGTCGGCAGCCCGCGCGCCACATCAGCGGCGAAGCTCGGGCCCGAGAGAATACTCGGCACCGTGTCCGGCAACGTCTCGGCGATGATCTCGGTCATGAATTTATGCGTGCCGCGCTCGATGCCCTTGGCGCAGGCGACGACCGGCGTTCCGGACCGGATATGCGGCGCAAGGCCGGTTGCGGCGGCGCGCGCGTCCTGCGCCGGCACCACGAGCAGCACGGCGTCGGCGCGCGCGATGTCCGCGACAGCGCCGGTCACGGCGACGCGATCGTCAAGGCTCGGGCGCGGCAGGTCCGGATCATCGCGCTTCTCGGCGATGGCGGCGACAATCGCCGGGTTGCGCGCCCACAGCGTCACGTCGCGCCCGGCGCGCGCAGCGCTGCTGGCAAGCGCCGTGCCCCACGCACCCGCGCCGATCACCGCGATGCGCTGGAGATTCACTGAGTCTTCTCGCCCCGCCGCGGCCACTCATCGCCGTCGAGCGGCCAGCGCGCGCGCGGCGCGACCTCGAGCGTGTCGGTGAGGCCGCGCACGAGCCGCTCGCAGCCGGCCCAGGCGATCATCGCGCCATTGTCGGTGCATAGTTCCGGCGGCGGCGCGACCAGCACGGTGCCCGCGGCGACGGCGACGCGATTGAGCGCGCGACGGATCGACTGATTGACCGCGACGCCGCCGGCGACCACCAGCGCGGTCGGCCCGCCAAATTTTTCCCGGAACGCGCGCAGGCCCGCATGCAGCCGGTCGCTCACCACGTCGACCACCGCCGCCTGGAACGCCGCGCACAGGTCAGCCACGTCCTGATCGCTCAACGGCGCGACCTTTTCGGCTTCCATGCGCAGCGCGGTCTTCAACCCTGACAGCGAGAAGTCGGGCTCGGCGCGGCCGAGCATCGGGCGCGGCAGGATGAAACGGTCCACGTCGCCGCGCTGTGCCTCGCGCTCCACCTCCGGCCCGCCCGGATAGGCGAGGCCGAGCAGTTTCGCGGTCTTGTCGAAGGCTTCGCCGATCGCGTCGTCGACCGTGGTGCCGATCCGCACGTATTTGCCGACATCGAGCACCGCCAGGATCTGGGTATGCCCACCGGAGGCAAGGAACAGGCAATAGGGAAACGCCGTGTTGTCGGTGAGCCGCGCGGTCAGCGCATGCGCTTCGAGATGATTGACGGCGATCAGCGGCTTCTCGGCGACCAGCGCGATGGCCTTGGCGGTGGTGAGGCCGACGATGACGCCGCCGATCAGCCCGGGACCTGCCGCTGCTGCTACGCCGTCGAGCATGGAAAAGCTTAGCGCCGCCTCGCTCATCGCCTGCGCGATGATGCGGTCGAGCACCTCGACATGTGCGCGGGCGGCGATTTCCGGCACCACGCCGCCATAGGGCTGATGCTCGGCGGTCTGCGACAGCACGACGTCGGAGAGGATTTCGCCGCGCCCGTCCTCGTCGCGCCGCACCACCGACGCGGCGGTCTCGTCGCAGGTCGTCTCGATGCCGAGAACGAGCATTTGTTTGGCCAAACTCGCGTTGTAAGCTTTCGTCCGCGTAGCATTGTGAGGTCACGTGACGCAATCGATTCGCATCGGCACGCGCGGCAGCCCGCTCGCATTGGCGCAGGCGCGCATGACACGGGCGGCGCTCGCCGCCGCGCTTGGGGCAAGCGAAGAGGCAATCGAGATCGTCACGATCCGCACCTCGGGCGACCGCATCCAGGACCGTCCGCTGAGCGAGGCGGGCGGCAAGGGGCTGTTCACCAAGGAGATCGAGGAGGCGCTGCTGGCCGGCACCATCGATGTCGCGGTGCATTCCGCAAAGGACATGCCGACGGTGCTGCCGGACGGACTGATGCTGGCCGCCTGCCTGCCGCGCGAGGATGCGCGCGATGCCTTCATCAGCCGCCGTGCCGCTAGCCTCCGCGACCTGCCGCAAGGGGCGGTGGTCGGCACAGCCTCGCTGCGGCGGCAGGCGATGGTGAAACGGCTGCGGCCGGATGTGTCGGTGGTGCCGCTGCGCGGCAACGTCGAGACGCGGCTCAAGAAGCTCGAAGCCGGCGAGGTCGATGCGACCTTGCTGGCGCTCGCTGGATTGAAGCGCCTTGGCCTCGCCGGCAAGGCGACCGCGCTGCTCGACGCGGCGGAGTTTCTGCCGGCGGTCGGGCAGGGCGCGATCACCATCGAGGCGCGCGCGGACGATGCGCGAGCGCGGGAATTTTTGGCGAAGATCGATCATGCGGAGACCAGCGTGGCACTGGCCTGCGAGCGCGCGTTCCTCGCCGTCCTCGACGGCTCCTGCCGCACGCCGATTGCGGGTCATGCGGTGATCGACGGCGATGCGATCTCGTTTCGCGGCATGATCCTGCGCACCGATGGCAGCGAAGCGTTCGAGACAAGCCGAATGGGCAAGCGGCGCGACGCGGTCGCGCTCGGCGCGGACGCCGGCGCCGAATTGAAGCGCCGCGCCCCGGCCGATTTCTTCAGCACCTGACATGCGGCTCCTCGTCACGCGGCCGGAGCCCGACGCAACGCGCACCGCGCAGACGCTACGCGCACGCGGGCACGACGTGCTGGTCGCGCCGCTGCTGCAAACGCAAACGATCGGCGTGGCGTTTTCCGGCCCATACGCGGCCGTGCTGATGACCAGCGCGAACGCAGCGCGTGCGCTGGCGTCGCATCCGCGCGCCGCCGAACTCACGCGGCTTCCCGCCCTCACGGTCGGGGCGCGCAGCGCCGATGCGGCGCGGGTTGCGGGATTCGGCGACGTGACGTCGGCCGACGGGGCGCTTGGCGATCTTGTGACGCTGGCGGCATCGCGCTTCGCAGGAGGTTCACTGCTCTATCTCGCCGGCGAGGACCGCGCGGGCGATTTTGCCGGCGACCTCGCGGCGCATGGCGTCACGGTCGAGACCGCGGTCATCTATCGCGCCATCGCGGCGGAGCGCCTTCCGGCCGACCTGAAACAGGCGCTGGCAAACGGCGCGCTCGACGGCGCGCTGCATTACTCCCGCCGCAGCGTCACCACGCTGATTGAACTTTGCCGGGCAGCCGGCGTTCTTGATGGGCTGCTCAATCTTGCCCACACCTGTCTGTCCGATGAGGTGGCGGCCGCGTTACGGAACGCGGGCGCGCGGCACATTTCGGTCGCGCCACGTCCCGACGAGGCGGCGCTGACCGGTCTGCTGTGAGAAAGTTGCCGGCTGGCCGCGCCGGCTATAAGGCAGGGCAGGGGCGTCGGCCGGAGCGGGAGGCGCATAATGGCAGATGACAAGGGTAGTCCTTCCGGCCCGCCGGGCGGCAAGCGCCGCCGACCGCCGACCACCATCGACCTGAAAGCCACCGAGATCGCGTCCGACCCCGTGAACCCATCCGAACCCACTGATTCGACGAAGGAAACGCCCCCGTCCGAGGCGCCGGCCGCCGCCAGCAAGGCCGGCGACTCCTCGCCCGGGGCGGCGCCGGCTCCCCCGCCGGGGCCGGGCTGGCGGCCCGAATGGCTCGCTTCGGCCGCCATGAACGACCGGCTGGCAGCGTTGCGGGCGCGGGTGGCGGAGCAGAACTGGCGATTGGCCGGAGCGGGTGCCGCCGGAGCCGCCGCGATGTTTGTCCTCTTTCTCGCGCTGTGGGCGTTCGGCAGTTTCGCGGCGCCCGATCGGACCGCCCCGCTCGCGGCGCGCCTCACAAACCTCGAGGCGCAGCTGCGCGACCTCGCGGCACGGCCACCGCCTGCGGTTGACCCGCGGGCCCTCGCGGATCTCACAGCGCGCGTCGGCGCCGCCGAGCAGGCCACTGCTGCGCCGCGTCCGGCGCAGGCCGATCCGGCATTGACCGGCCGCGTTACGGCGCTGGAAGCCACGGTGCGTCCGCTCGCCGAACTTGGGCCGCGCCTTGACGCAGCGAGCGCTGCCGCGCGCGACGCCAAGGCCCGCGCCGATGCGGCGTTCGAGGCCGCGCAGAAGAATTCCGCCGTCGCGCCCGCTCAAGCCGCGGACCACCGGCAAATCGAAGCGCTCGTGGCGCGCGTTGCTGCGCTGGAGCAGGCCGCGAAAGCCACGGAGGAAAAAATTGCGCGCGCGGCCGTGACCGCAGGCGCCGACCGCGCCGGGCGGCTCGCATTCGTCGCGGTGGCGCTCCGCTCCGCGGTCGAACGCGGCGAGCCGTTCGCGCAGGAACTCGCCGCCGTAAAGCCGCTCGTGCCGGATGCTGCCGCAACGGCGCCGCTCGAACCGTTTGCCGCAGCCGGCGTGCCGCGCACCGCCGCGCTGGCGCGCGAACTCTCGCAGCTCACCGGTCCGATGCTCAGCGCCGCAGGCACCCCGGCGCGCGACGGCGGCATCATGGATCGCCTGGCGCAGAATGCCGAACGGCTGGTGCGCATCCGGCCGATCAACGAAGCGCCGGGCGACGAACCCGCGACCGTGGTGGCGCGCGCCGACGCGAAGGCGACGCACGGCGATCTGTCCGGCGCGCTGGCCGAGCTTGGGAGCCTGCCGGCTCCGGTGCGCGCGCCCGCGCTAGCGTGGATGAAAAAAGCCGAAGCACAGATCGCCGCGCTCGCGGCGGCCCGCGCGCTTGCCGACAACGCGGTCGGCGCGCTGGGCAAGGCGGCGCCATGAGCGGATCGCCAGCATGATCCGCGTCGTCACCTTTCTCGTCGCGGCGGGACTGCTCGCGCTTGGCGTCGTGTGGCTCGCCGACCGGCCCGGACAGATCGCGATCACCTGGCTCGGCTACCGCGCCGACACCTCGGTGATGGTCGCCGTGATGGCGATTTTCGGCGTCGCGATCGCCGCCGTGATGCTGTGGTCGCTGGCGCGCTTCATGCTGCGCTCGCCGAAGCTGTTTTCGCTGGCGCTGCGCGAACGCAAGCGGCGCAAGGGTTACGACGCCATCTCGCGCGGCCTGATCGCGATCGGCGCCGGGGACCAGCGTGCCGCGCAACGCTTTGCGGCGAATGCCGAGAAGAGCCTGCCGGGCGATCCGCTGGCGCTGCTGTTGCGCGCGCAGACCGCGCAGCTCAATGGCGACCGCGCTGGCGCCGAGGATGCGTTCCGCGCCATGGCGGGGCGGTCCGACACGCGGCTGCTCGGCCTGCGCGGGCTTTATGTCGAAGCGCAGCGGCGCAACGATCCGGTCGCGGCGCGCCTCTTCGCCGAGCAAGCCGCCAAGGATGCGCCCGCGCTCGCCTGGGCCGGACAGGCAGTGCTCGAATTCCGCTGCGCGGCGGGCGACTGGGACGGCGCGCTCGCGATCCTCGAAGAGCACCGCAAGAACGGTGTGATCGATCGCGCGGCGTGGCGGCGGCTGCGCGCCGTGCTGCTCACCGCGCGCGCAATTGCCGGCGAGGAAGAGCACCGCGACGCCGCGCGCGCCTCCGCCCTGGAGGCGACCAAGCTTGCGCCCGAACTGGTGCCGGCCGCGGCGCTGGCGGGAAGGCTGCTGGCCGAGTCCGGCGAACGGCGCAAGGCCGGCAAGATTCTCGAAACCGCCTGGAAGGCCAATCCGCATCCCGATCTCGCCGAAACTTACGCGCATGTGCGCCTGTCGGATTCGGCGCGCGACCGGCTCCCCCGCGTGCAGGTGCTGGCGCGCATGGCGCCCGGCAACGTGGAGGGTGCGCTCGCGGTCGCGCGGGCTGCGCTCGATGCGCGCGAGTTCGCAACCGCCCGCGCCGCGCTCACGCCGCTCGCCGCCGAGCCGACCCAGCGCGTCGCGATGCTGATGGCGGAACTTGAGCAGCTTGAGGGCGATGAAGGCCGCGGGCGCGAGTGGATGCGCCGTGCGCTCCATGCGGCACGCGATCCGGCCTGGACGGCGGACGGATATGTGTCGGACCGCTGGCTGCCGGTGTCTCCCGTGACCGGGCGGCTCGATGCGTTCCAGTGGAAGGTGCCGGTGGCGGAACTGACCGAGCGCGAGCCGCTGCTGATCGAGGCTGCGCCGCCCGAAGCGCCGCGCCAGGAACTTCCGCGTGAAGTCGCCTCGCCGCCGCTTGGCAATGTGACGCCGGAGAACGGAGGCCAGCCGGCCGGCCCGTCGCGTCCCGCCATGGCGCGCCCGGTGCCGCGCGTCGCGCCGATCGTTCCGCTGACGCAGGTCCCCGACGATCCCGGCCCGGAGCCGGAACCGGAGCCCGACATCGAGGTCACCGAGCCCCGGCCCGACACGTGGGACCGCAAGCCTTGGCAACGGATTCGTCAGCTTTTCCGGTGAAGCTTGTGCGGTCCGGCAACGGACCGGCCGGCCTCAGGCGTTATCCCGCGTATTCAGGGATTGTGGCCGGCCGACCTGTTCTTGCGATTTGCGGCGCGGGCGACTATCAGGTGCCGGAAGCTGCCCAATGCCGCGGTAGCTCAGTTGGTAGAGCACCGCTTTCGTAAAGCGGGGGTCGGGGGTTCGAGTCCCTTCCGCGGCACCAGTTTTTCCAGATTGTCCCGCTTGTAGCCCGCATGAAGCGAAGCGGAATGCGGGATTCCCGGATGGCGCTTCGCTCCATCCGGGCTACGGTTGCTCAAGTCATTACAAAAATAGTCCGTTACGACGCGTGTGACATCGCAGCCAGAACAATGAGGAATATCGCGATGCCGCTCGTCACCGTAAATGTAAGCGGAGATTTTCCGAAGAAAGGGATACTGCCCTTCGCTACGGCATCGCCGCCAAGGAACGCGCCACTCGCTGCGACGCTGAACGCTACCAGCACGTTGAAGATCAGCCGGCGCTGAGGATCGACAGGAATTCCTGCGACAAAACTGTACATAAGGAATGCAACCATAACCGCTGC
>JAXDOA010000485.1:0-3061 GCA_034669125.1 Hyphomicrobiales bacterium | reverse complement strand
CGAATATTATCCGACGCGCACCGAACTGATGATCCTGCGCGGCCATGCGCGCGAGATGTCCGGCTACATCGCGCTATCCGCCGCGCTCGTTGAGTTCGGCACGGGCTCGACCAGGAAGGCGCGTATCCTGATCGATGCCGCGCCGCAGCTTGCCGCCTATGTCCCGGTCGACATCTCGGCGGAATTCCTGAACCAGGAGGCAGCCGCCGTGCGGCGCGACTACCCTTGGCTCGCGGTCCTGCCGGTCGCGGCGGATTTCACGCGCGACTTCGATCTGCCGCCGCAAATACAGTCGCGCCCGCGCGTAGGTTTTTTCCCCGGATCGACCATTGGCAATTTCGAGCCGGAGGACGCTGCGGAGTTTCTCCGTCAGGCCGGCCGCATCCTGGGGACGGGCGCGACGATGATCGTCGGCGTCGATCTCATCAAGGACGAGGCCGTGCTCAACGCGGCCTATGACGATGCCGCGGGCGTGACGGCGAAGTTCAATCTCAATGTGCTGGCGCGCATGAACCGCGAGCTTGGCGGCAACTTCGATTTGTCGGCCTTCCGCCACCGCGCGTTCTACAATGCGAGGGATCATCGCATCGAGATGCATCTTGAAAGTTTGACGGCGCAGACCGTCACAGTAGCAGGGCACAGCTTCGCGTTCCGCAAAGGCGAAACGATCCACACCGAGAATTCCTACAAGTACACGGTGGAATCTTTCCGCGCGCTCGCCGAAACGGCCGGCTGGCGCCCGGCCGCGACATGGACCGACGAGAACGGTTATTTTTCGATCCATGCGCTGAAGCTGTAACGTGCCCGTCTGCGAAATCGATCCGTGGCGCATGCAATACTTCGTGCATGTGGCCTGTCCGGCCGATGTGCTGATCTCCACGGAAGATTCCGACAGCTGGGCCTGGTATCCGCGCCATCGCTGGGTCTACGACAAGGTCGCGGTCGCGCTCAGCCAAGGCCTGGAGGCGGCGCCGCACGGCGTCGAGCCGAAAGCTTTCCCGGTCTTCTCCAAGCCGATCACGAACCTGAAGGGCATGGGCGTCGGCAGCCGCGTGTTGCGCGATGCCGCCGACTACACGAAACACTACGCGCCCGGCCATATGTGGATGACGCTGCTGGACGGGCGGCACGTGTCATCCGATGTCGCCGTGCTGAACGGCGAAGCGAAATGGTGGCGGCATGCGACCGGCCATCCGGGCCCCGAGGGCACGTTCGATCATTGGGTGCTGCATGCCGGGCACGACGCCGAAATCGAAGCGCAATGCGGCGCGTGGATCGGCAAGCACCTCGCCGGCTATACCGGCATGCTTAATGTCGAAACCATCGGCGGCCGCATCATCGAGGCGCACCTGCGCTTCGCCGACCAGTGGCCGGATCTCTACGGCAAGGGCTGGGTCGAGGCGCTGGTGCGGCTCTACCAGCACGGCCGCTGGGACTATCCCGACACCGATCGCCGCGACGGCTACAGCGTGGTGCTGTTCGGTCCGCATGGGCCGCACTACCGCCATCCGCCGCGGGCGTTGGTGGAAGAGGTGCGCGCGATGCCGCAGGTCTCGAGCGTGCAGGTCACGTTCCACGAGGACAAACCGGCGGACCAGCACGCCATGCCTCCGGGCGGGTTTCGGCTGGCGATCGTCAACTGCCTCGATCTCGACGCCGGCCGCGCGGCACGCGAAAAGCTCGCGATGGTCTTGCTGAAAACCTGAGTGGGCAGCGTTGGGACGTGGCGTGGTGGCGCGCGACGCATTGATGCGCTAGAGCCAGCGCACAAGAAACGCGAGGAAAACCATGCTCACCAGCCGCGACCGTATTCTGACCACGCATGTCGGCAGCCTGCCGCGCAACGACACGATCACCGAACTGCTGATCAAGCGCGAAGCCGGCGAGGCAATCGACGCCCGGAAAATGTCGGACGAACTGGACCGCGCGGTCGCCGACGTGGTGAAGCGGCAGAAGCAAGCCGGCATCGACATCGGTAATGACGGCGAGCAGCAGCGCGTCGCGTTCCAGACCTACATGGCGGCGCGCATGACGGGCTATGGCGGCGAGAGCAAGCGCCGCGTCGGCAAGGATTTCGTCGAGCATCCCGATCTGGTGGCGACCTTCGGCCGCCGCTTCATTCACCGCGCGAAAATCTCCAACGCCCCGCAGGCGATTGCGGATGTGAAATACACCGATATGGGGCCCATCAGGGACGAGATTGCGCGCTTCAAGAAGCATGCGTCCGGCGCCTTCGCCGAGCAGTTCATGACCGCGCCGTCGCCCGGCATCGTGGCGACCACGCTGATGAACGCGCATTATGACTCGCACGAGACTTACGTGAATGCGCTGGCGGCCGAGCTCGCGAAGGAATACCGCGCGATCCACGAGGTCGGATTGATCCTGCAGGTCGACGCGCCCGATCTCGCGATGGAACGCGTGATGATGTTCCAGGATGAAACCGATGAGGGCTTCGTCAAGATCGCCGAGATGCATCTCGCGGCGATCAACAAGGCCACGACCGGCATTCCGGCGGATCGCTGGCGGCTGCATATCTGCTGGGGCAATTGGGAAGGCCCGCACGTCTACGACATCGCGCTCGCAAAGGTGCTGCCGGTTTTCTACCAGACGACCGCCGGAGCGCTGTCCATCGAGTTCGCCAATCCGCGCCATCAGCACGAATACGCGGCGTTCAAAGCGCATCCCTTCCCCAAGGACAAGGTCCTGATCCCCGGCGTGATCGAGTCGACCTCGAATTTCGTGGAGCACCCGGAAGTGGTCGCGCGCCGCATCGAGGAAGCGGTCGCGGCGATCGGCGACCGCGAGCGCGTGATCGCGTCGACCGACTGCGGCTTCGGCACCTTTGCGGGACGCGAATGGGTCGCGGCTTCGATCGTATGGCCGAAGCTGAAAACGCTGCGCGACGGCGCCGACCTTGCGTCGCAAAGACTTTGGGGCAAAAAGGTCGCGTAGCTTTTTCTTCCCCTCTCCCGCTTGCGGGAGGGGGAAAGAGACACCGACATTGCGGCGCGTAGCGTCTATAATGAGCAAGAACGAATAGGGAGTCAGCCCATGGACGACA
>JAXDOA010000484.1:0-7782 GCA_034669125.1 Hyphomicrobiales bacterium | reverse complement strand
CGGCAACATGGGCGCGTATCTCGCGCCGGTCGCGCCGCTGATGTCGACCCTGAACATCGTGAAGAACGCGGTGAGCGTCTACAAGTTGCCGCTGATCGAAGTCGGGACCAAGTGCATGTTCACCAACTCGGTGCTGGTCTCGGCGTATCGCGGCGCGGGGCGCCCCGAGGGCAACTATTACATGGAGCGGCTGATCGACCGTGCCGCGCAGGAGATGGGCATCGACCGCTTCGCGCTGCGTCGTCGCAACCAGATCAAGGCGAAGGAGATTCCCTACAAGGCCGCGTCGGGCATGCAGTACGACTCGGGCGATTTCCCCGCCGTGTTCGAGCGCGCCGTCGAGATCGCCGACCTGCCGGGCTTCAAGCAGCGCAAGCGCGAGGCGAAGAAGCGCGGCAAGCTGCTCGGCCTCGGGCTCGGCAGCTATCTGGAGGTCACCGCGCCGCCGAACAAGGAAATGGGCGGCATCCGCTTCGAGCCGAACGGCGACGTCACCATCATCACCGGCACGCTCGACTACGGCCAGGGCCACGCGGCGCCGTTCGCGCAGGTGCTGAGCGAGAAGCTCGGCGTCCCGTTCGAGCGCATCAAGCTGTTGCAGGGCGACAGCGACGAATTGCTCGCGGGCGGCGGCACCGGCGGCTCGCGCTCGATGTACGCGAGCGGCACCGCGATCGTCGAAGGCGCCGATCAGGTGATCGAGAAGGGCAAGCAGATCGCGGGCGCCGTGCTGGAAGCCTCCGCGGGCGACATCGAGTTTGCCGCCGGGCGTTTCACCATTGCCGGTACCGACCGCTCGATCGGCATCATGGAGTTGGCCGAAAAGCTGCGCTCCGGCCTGAAGGTACCGGAAGGCGTGCCGAACTCGCTCAGCGTCAAGCACGTCACCGCCGAGCCGATCCAATCGGTGTTCCCAAACGGCTGCCATGTCGCCGAGGTCGAGGTCGATCCCGACACCGGCGTGATCGAGGTGGTGAAGTACAATTCGGTGAACGACTTCGGCACCATCGTCAATCCGCTGCTCGTCGCCGGGCAGATCCACGGCGGCGTGGTGCAGGGCATCGGCCAGGCGATCATGGAGAAGACCGCCTACGACGCCGAGGGCCAGCTGCTCACCGGCTCGTACATGGACTACGCGATGCCGCGCGCGGCCGACATGCCCGAGGTCGGCTTCGAGAGCCATCCGGTTCCGGCGAAGAACAACCCGCTCGGCGTGAAGGGCTGCGGCGAGGCGGGATGCGCGGGCGCGCTCACCTCGGTGATGAATGCGATCGTCGATGCGCTTTCGGACTACGGCGTCGCCAATATCGAGATGCCGGCAACGCCCGAGCGCGTGTGGAAGACGATCCAGGACGCCAAGGCGCAGCACACGATGTGACGCGGCGTTACGCCGCGACTGGTGCGCTTGCGCAACGGTTCCGCGCGAACTTGTGGGCAGGGGAATTAAGGCAAGGCTTTCCGGCGAGCCGGCGTGTATTGTCCCCGCGCAGAAAACATAATGCCGGAGGCGCCCAGTGCTCGGATCTCGCACCAGTTTGTTCGCGGCCCTGCTCTCTCTTGCGGCCATCGCCAGCATCGCGCCGGCCTCCGCGCAGGACGACATCCGCAAACGCGGTGACAAGGCCTGTGGTGCCGATTCGCGGCGCATGTGCAGCAAATTCTTCGGCGACGATATGCAGGTTTTGGCGTGCCTGCAGGGCAACAAGGTGAAGCTCGGGGGCTCGTGCCGGAAATTCCTGACCGAGATCGGTCAGCTTCATTAGGCGCTACAGCCCGAGCGTCACCTCGGCCCAGCGCAGCACGGTCCGGCTATTCAGGAATTCGAGCACGGCGGCTTCGATCGCGGCCGGCCGATTGTGTGGAACGACCGCCGTCGCGATGATCGCGTCGCAGCGATCGTTAAAGCCGATCGAAAGCGCAGATTGGCCACGCTGCGGCCCGCCGATGAGGAAGGCGCGGCTGCGGCCCTTCATCCAGGCGACCGTGATCGCCCGGCCGGGCGCGATCGCGGTGAGCTGATTGCCGAGCAGATCGAAGTCGCTGATGCGGTCGAGCTCTTCGTCATCCGCCACGCCGGTGGCGCAGTTGCAGAACCCGATCTTGGCGCGAAGGTAGACGGTCACGTCGGCGCCGCAGTCGGCGGCCTTGCAGACGAAGGCCTTGCCCTTGCCCCACTGGTCCATCGGGAAGGGCCAGGACACTTCGCTCCAGATTGCCCGCGGCTCCACCGCGGCCGCGCGGTCGCTCGCGCCGTGGGGCAGCACGAGCGTGCCGGCAAGCCCCAGCAGCGCGACGGTTGCCAGTATGGCGGTCGTCCTCATCGCCCCTCCGCCGGCGCGAAACTCAGTTCTGCGCCAGGTATTGCCGTGCGGCGCGGACTTCCGGCCGGTCGCTGCCATCGCTCACCATCGCGACGAGCTTCTGGTAATTGTCCTTGGCCTTTGCCTTGTCGCCCAGTTTTTCGGCGGCCTGCGCGGCCCCGGCATAGCCATGGAAGCGGTTCGGCTCCTTCAGCTTGGTCGCCTCGAAAGCGGCAAGCGCCTCAGCGGGTTTACCGCGATCGAGCAGCATGAAACCATAAAGTTCGCGGGCCGGCGCCATCGGACCGGGCGTGATCACGTGTTTCTCGGTCTTGTCCTCGGCGTCCGCTGCAGCACCCATGGCCTTGAGCGCCTCGTCGTACTTGCCCTCCGCGTGCAGCACCCAGGCAGCGGCGACCTGCCGCTGGATGTCGACGATCTCCGCCCAATAGTTGTCCTTGGCTTCGCGTAGCTTGTCGCGCAATTCCGCGAGCTTTTGAATGTCGGCCTTGGCGGCTTCCGGCTTGCCGGAGCGCGCCGCGCCTACCGCGCGGGCGTAGTGCGAGATGGACATCGCGAAGTTCAGGCCACTCGGCCTGACAGCCAGTTGCGAGGCGGCGTCCCAGTCGCCGCGCTCGATCGCATAACGGGCCGGGGAAGCCGCCAGCGCGTAGTCGGCTGCCGCGACGGTCGCCTTGAAGTCGGTCTCCTTCAACATGTCATCGATGACGGCGCGCGCCTGCTGGTCCTGGGCGAGCTGAAGGTGGGCGTAGACCATGTAGTCCTGCGCGTGCAGGTAATTGCCCACCGACTTCTCGGACTTCGCTGCTTTCACCGAGGCGGCGTTGGAGTCGATCGATTCCTTCCAATATCCGACGCGGGTGTAGATGTGTGACGGCATATGCTGGGCGTGCGGCGCGGCCGGCGCGATCTGCGCGTAACGGTTGGCGGCGTCGAGCCCTTTTTGCGCGGTCGCCGGGTAGTCGTAGAGGTGGATCAGGTAGTGGGTCGCACCCGGATGCTGCGGCAGCCGTTTGGCGATCGGCTCCAGGATTGCAGCGCCCTTGGTCTGCTGCGCGTAGGTCTTGTCGTTCAGGTCCGCCGACGTGTTGAGCGTGATGGCGTAGGCGATCTGAGCCTCGTCGTCGTCCGGATATTTCGCCGCGACCTTCGCCTGGGCGTCGCGCAATGCGCGCATGCGCTGCGCGTGAGGGACCTTGTCATGATCGGCGTACATCACCATCAGCGCGTCGATGTAGTCGCGTTCGCGCTCGGTCTTGGCACCAACTTCCTTGGCTTTCGTGATAGCGGCAAGGCCGGGCGCGAGGTTGGGTCGCGGGATGGCGTTGTGCGGGTTGTCCATGAGGGTGAGCGCGATACCCCAGTGCGCGATGGCGCAGGTCGGGTCGGCCTTGATGGCCTCCTCAAAGACCTCCTTGGCGTTCACATACCAATAGGAGTGCTGATAGCGCATCCCGCGATCGAAGCGGCGCTGTGCCACCTCGTTGCATGAGGTCTTGAATTGAACGTTGCCAAGCTGCTGGTCGACATCGCTCTGCGCGACCAGCGGCTGCGAGGTTGATAGCGCAAGTGCGGCGGCGCTGACGGTGACTGCGAGCAACGACTTCTGCATGATCGCCTCCCGTTCCGTAAAACTGAAATATGTGGCTGAGGCGCGAATCCACGCCTTCGCCCCCGATTATATCGCCTTTCGGGCGAGAACGGAATGACCCCTCGTTCAGCGAAGCCTTTGGCCGGGACATGGGTAGAACCAGCCGCGGGTGCGCATCAAGGTACCGTCGGGGGTTGAACCAATAAGCGCTTCCAGCTTAGCTTTTGGGCGCATCCAACGATAAGAAAACCGGGGAGAACGATGAGCAAGGCACCCATTGGCGCGTTGTCGCGACGCAACATCATCAAGGCGGCCGGCACGCTCGCGGCCGGCATCGCGGCTCCAGCCTTCCTGCGCATGCGTTCAGCGCTGGCCGCCTATCCGGATCGCCCCGTGCGGTTCGTGGTCGCAAACACGCCTGGCGGCCCCTCCGACATCACCGGCCGCATCGTTGCGGCCGCGCTGGAGCAATCGACCGGCAAGACATTCATCATCGAGAACCGCGGCGGGGCCGGCGGCAATATCGGCATGGGTTATGCGGCGCATGCCGAGCCCGACGGCTACACGATCCTGCTGGCGACCAATGTGTATTCGGTCAATGTCGGGCTCTACAACAAACTGCCCTACGACGCGTACAACGACTTCGTCGCGGTCTGCGAACTCGCGTCCTCGCCGAACTCGTTCGTAGTCAGGTCCGAGTTGCCGGCGAAGACCATCAAGGAATTCATCGCGCTCGCCAACGCCAATCCGGAGAAATTCAACGTTGCGGCGCCGCCGGTCGGCACGACGCCGCAGCTTCAGGCCGAAGTCCTGAAGATTCGCGCGAACATGCCGAAGCTCGAAACCGTCATCTTCAAGGGCGGCGGCGATGCCTTGCAGGCGCTGCTCAGCGGCACCGTGCAGCTCAGTTCGGGCGCGCTCCCGCCGGCCGCGCCGCACATCAAATCCGGCACGCTGCGATGTCTCGCGATCTCCAGCGATCAACGCTGGCCGGATTTCCCCGACGTCCCCACCATGGAGGAAGAGGGCTTCAAGGACTTCGTGTTCGCGACCGACACGGTGCTGCTGGCGCCGGCCAAGACGCCGCCGGACGTCGTTAAATGGCTTGAGACCGAAACGCTGAAGGTTCTCTCCACGCCGGAAATGAAAGCCAAGCTCTACGCGGCCGGCTTCCTGGTGCGGCCGAAGGGTGCCGAAGCCGCGTGGGCACGCGTCACCAAGGAGATCGGCGTCTTCAAGAGCGTGATCGAGCAGGCCGGGATTCCGAAGCTGTAGGCCAACTCACACCTTCAACTCGATCAGCGTCGTCTCGTCCAGCTTGCGCCCGAACCACGCGCTGATGCCGGCGGTACGCTTGGCGATGTAGACCGGTTCGTCGTTCTCAAGCCGCATGGGCACGTCGTGGCCGGGCACGAGGATCGAACCGGGCTTCTTGCGCCACAGATCCCAGATGCGCTCCATGGTGCGGCGGCTGTCGCCCGCGTTCATCGTCATGTCGGCCTCGCGCGAGAGCATTTCCGCGCGGTTCTTTGCGGCGTCGCCGGAGAAGATCACATCGCGCTCGCCGCCGTTGAGCACATAGACGAGGTGCCCCGGCGTGTGACCCGGCCCCGCATAGGCAGTCAGCCCCGGGATCACCTCTTCGGCGATCTCGACGCCGTGAAGCTGCGGCGAGACAGCCAGCTCGCGCACGTAGAATTCCGGGATGGTGTGGTGGCCGAGCGGCTGCGCTACCGCCCATTCGAGCTCCTGCTTGCCGATCAGCACGCGCGAGGCGGAAAACATCGGCCAGTTGATCGAGTGGTCGTAGTGCGCGTGCGTCAGGATCACGTCTGTGACGTCCGCGGCTTTCAGCCCATGCGCCTGAAGCCGGCCCGCGATCACGCGCCGCATGCCGAAATTGCCGGCGTCGATCAGGATCACCCTGCCCTGCCCGCGCACCAGCGCGACCGTGCTCCAGCCAAGCCCGCCGTGACACAAGGTCTTGCCGGGAAAGCCCTGCACCAGGATGTCGATGGAAAACCCGCCGACCGTGATGGTCGGCTGGGTGGCGGGTGCGTTCATGGTGTTCTCCTCGTTTCTCTTTTCTGTCATCCCGGCCGAGCGCAGCGAGAGCCGGGATCCATAACCACAAGACAAACCTTATCGCGACATTCGTGGTTATGGATCCCGGATAGCCGCTTCGCGGCTTCCGGGATGACCAGCGGTGTCAGCTTCCCGGCATCGCGTAGGCGGTCGGGAAAAACAGGTCCTTCCACGAGGCCGGCTTCTTCTTCACCGTGCCGGCGAGGTTCATGAACTCGACGAATTTCATCACGTTGATCGGCGTGGTGGTGTAGTCGACGTCCGGATCGGTGACCATCTTCTCCATCTCGTCGAGCGTGGAGCGCTTCTCCTTGGTCATCGCGAGGTAGATTTCGGCGGCCTCGCGCGGCTTCGCCTTGATGAACGCGTTCGCCTCCTCCAGGGCGGCGACGACCGCCGCGCAGACTTTCGGATTGGCGTCGTAGAATTTCTTCGACGCCATCAGCACGCCGTTGGTGTGGCGGCCGCCCGCCGCATCGTAGGAGTGCAGCACCTTGTGCATGCCGGGCGTTGCCAGCTCGATGTAGTAGAACGGCGAGCTGGCGAAATGCGCGTTGATCTCCGACTTGCCGGCGAGCAGCGCGGCGGTCGCGTCCGGATGCGACAGCGACACCGTGATGGAGTCGAGCTTGTCGTAGTTTTCCCGCCCGAATTCCTTGGCGGCCGCCATCTGCAACGCGATCGCGTGGCCGGTGAGCTTCACGGCGGGGAGCGCGATGCGGTCCTGTGCCGTGAAATCGCGGATCGACTTGATGTGCGCCGAGCGCGTCACCAGCACGTAGGGCATCGACTGCACGGCGGAGAGCGCGCGGATTTCGTTCGGCGTGCCGACCGTCTTGTCCCACATGGTGGCGAGCGTCGGCAGGCCCGGCGCGATGAAGTCCATCTGGCCGGAGAGGATCGCCTCCATCATGGCACTGGCGTTCGACAGCGTGGTCCACGACACCTTCAGCTTGAGGCCCTGTTTCTCGGCCTGCTTTTCGAGGAACTGAAAGTTCTCCATCACCATGAAAGGCAGGTACGGCAGGCCGTATTGCTTGGAGAGGCGGACTTCATCGACCTCGGCGCGGGCGGCAGGCAGCGCCGCCAGCAGGAGCACCATAGCGACAAAAGAGCGGACGAGCGCGCACATGAATCCTCCCCGAGCGGCCCGCAGTTGTTCGGCAGGCGTTGCCGCCTATAATGCCGCCCAAACCGGGGAACGACAAGGAAATGGCAGCGCGAAGCTACAATGCGGCGATCGACATGGTCGACCGCAATGTCACCGAAGGACGGGGCGGCAAACTTGCCTTCATCGATCCGGCGCGGCGGCTGACCTACGGCGAGCTGGCGGACGCCGGCGCGCGTGTCGGCCCGATGCTGGCGCGGCTTGGGCTCCAGCGCGAAGACCGCGTCGCGATGATCATGCTCGATACGGTCGATTTTCCTATTCTGTTTTGGGGAGCCATAAGGGCCGGCATCGTTCCGATCCCGCTGAACACGCTGCTGCCGGTCGAGCAGTTCCGCTACATCCTGCAGGATTCCCGCGCCAAGGCGCTGTTCGTCTCAGCCCCGTTTCTCAAGGCCGCCGAAACCGCGATGGCGGAACTGCCGCTCAAGACGCTCGTGGTCGTCGGCGATGCGCCGACGCAGTATCCGAGCTTCGGCAAGTTGCTCGATGCGGAAAACGCGGCAGCGCCTGCGGAAACATCGGGCGATGAGGTCGCGTTCTGGCTCTATTCGTCGGGCTCGACCGGCATGCCGAAAGGCGTGCGGCATGTGCACACGAGCCCAATGGCGACGGCG
>JAXDOA010000483.1:0-3767 GCA_034669125.1 Hyphomicrobiales bacterium | reverse complement strand
CTCCGGCGCCGCGACCGAGTTCGGCGGGGCGCCGAACGATCACGTCTCGCTGGTCGATGCCGCGATGCCCGGCATGCTGCCGGTGATCAATGCCGAATGCGTGCGCCAGGCCGTGCGCACGGGGCTTGGTCTGAAGGCGCGGATCAATCTGAAATCGGTGTTCGACCGGAAGAACTATTTCTATCCGGACCTGCCGCAGGGCTACCAGATCAGCCAATACAAGTCGCCGATCGTCGGCGAGGGCGAGGTGATCGTCGATCTTCCCGACGGCGAGAGCGTCACGGTCGGCATCGAGCGGTTGCACCTCGAACAGGACGCCGGCAAGCTCCTGCACGACCGGCACCCGACCTATTCCTATGTCGATCTCAACCGCTCGGGCGTCGCCTTGATGGAGATCGTGTCGAAGCCCGACATCCGCTCGTCCGAGCAGGCCAAGGCCTATGTGACCAAGCTGCGCTCGATCTTGCGCTATCTCGGCACTTGCGACGGCGACATGGAGAAGGGGAGCCTGCGCGCCGACGTGAACGTCTCGGTGCGCAAGCCCGGTGGGCCGCTCGGCACGCGCTGCGAGATCAAGAACATGAACTCGATCAGCTTTATCGGCGACGCCATCGAGCACGAGGCGCGGCGCCAGATCGCCATCATCGAGGATGGCGGCACCATCGACCAGGAAACGCGGCTCTACGACCCGAACAAGCGCGAGACGCGCTCCATGCGCTCCAAGGAGGAGGCGCACGATTACCGCTATTTCCCCGATCCGGATCTGTTACCGCTCGAACTGACGCAGGACGAGGTCGATGCGCTGAAGGCGAAGCTGCCGGAGCTGCCGGACGAGAAGAAGGCGCGGTTCATCGCCGACGGACTGTCCGGCTATGACGCGGGCGTTCTGGTCGCCGAGCGGGTCACGGCGGATTTCTTCGAGGCGGTTGCGAAGGGGCGCGACGCCAAGGCCGCGGCCAACTGGGTGATCAACGAACTCGCCGGCCGGCTCAACAAGGAAGGCAGGGACATCGAGGAGTCGCCGATCTCGGCCGCGCAGCTCGGCGCGATCCTCGACCTGATCGGGGAGGGAGTCATCTCCGGCAAGATCGCCAAGGACCTGTTCGAGATCGTGTGGAGCGAAGGCGGCGACCCGCGCGCGATCGTGGAAGCGCGCGGCATGAAGCAGGTCACCGACACCGGCGCCATCGAGACGGTGATCGACGAGATCATCGCGGCAAATCCCGACAAGGTCGCGCAGGCGAAGGCGAAACCGCAGCTTGCCGGCTGGTTCGTCGGGCAGGTGATGAAGGCCTCGGGCGGCAAGGCGAACCCGCAGGCGGTCAACGACCTGCTCAAGGCCAAGCTCGGGCTGTGACCCGCCTACGGCGCAACGCGGGTTGACCGGCCGTTTCCGTTCGGGGACAAGCGTTTCATGCAGCAGCCCACCTACAATCCGCAAGTCTTCAGCGTGAACGACATCGCGCAGGCGATGGCGATCATCATGACGCCGGAGGGCGCGACCACGGCGGAGCGCTGGGAGAAGGAGACGCCGTATCTCGCGGACTTGATCGCGGAGCAATTCGACATCACGGCGGACTCGCTCCTGCTCGATTACGGTTGCGGCATCGGGCGGATGTCCCATGAGCTGATCAAGCGACACAACTGCCGCATTGTCGGTATCGACATCAGCCCGAGCATGCGCGCTTTGTCGGTGATCTACACCCGTACGGATCGATTCATGTCGTGCTCGCACGAGATGCTCGAGGGGCTCATCGCGCGCGGCCTGACATTCGACACGGTGCTCTCGATCTGGGTGCTGCAGCACTGCGCGGCGCCGGCACACGACATCGCGCTCATCCGTGCGGCGCTCAAGCCCGGCGGAAACCTGTTTGCCGTCAACGGCAATGTACGCTCGATCCCGACCGTTGAGATGGGATGGGTGAACGACGGCCTCGACATCAGGTCGATGCTTTCGGCCGAATTCGAGCCTGTGAGGGACGGCCGGCTGGCGCGCGAAAGGACCACCGACATCATCGCCGACGGAACCTTCTGGGCGACATACCGCCGGCGCGACTGAACAAGAGGGGCCAGGCGTTTGCCTAGCCTCATTACGCATGACTGACTGGTTCCCACGCTCCCAAGCGCCACTCGCCCCGGAGGAGCTCTTCGGTTCGGCGGTGAAGCTGCATCAACAGGGACGTCTTCCCGAGGCTGAAGCCGCTTACCGCAAGCTCCTGGCGGTCGATCCGCTCCACGCCGGCGGCCTTCACTATCTCGGCCTCCTGTTGCTGCAGCTAAGCCGCGCAGAGGCCGCGGCGGATCTCATCGGACGCTCGCTGGCGCAGCACGAGCGTAATCCCCAAGGGCATTATCATCTCGGCCTCGCCATGGCTCAGCTTGGACGATTTGCCGACGTCGTCCTGCACAACGAGCGCGCCATCGCATTGCAGCCGGATTTTGCCGAGGCTCACCTTAACCTAGGAAATGGCCTCAAGGCTCTTGGCCGGTTGGCGGATGCGCAGGCAGCTTATGAGCGGCTGATCGAACTGGCACCAGATCTGGCGGAGGCCCATTTCAATCTCGCCAATGTGCACCTCGCGCGCGGCTGTCCCGACCAAGCCATCACCGTCTACGAGCGGACGCTGTCCCTGCGTCCTGCCTATCCGGAGGCGCTCAACAATCTCGCAGGAACGCTGCTCGCGCGCGGCCGCATCGAGCCTGCGCTGCAACGTTATCGTCAGGCTCTCGAGCTGCGCCCCGATTTCAGTGAAGCGATTGTCGGTTCGGCGCTCGCCCTTCTCATGCGGGACGACGCTTTCGCCGCGATGACGCTGTTGTGCAAGACGCTCACGCTCCGGCCGACGCGGGAAGCGAAAGACTTGTTCGTCGCCTGCGCACGCGGGCTGAACAGGTGCCCGAACGTTCCCCAGTTACGCGATGTGTTGGGTGCGGCCTTACGCGAGCCGTGGAGCCGTCCGAGCCTCTTTGCCCCCTTTGCGGCGGCGTTCCTGAAGGACAAGGGACCGGTTGCCGATGCGCTCGCGGACATGCCGCGGCGCGGTCGTACGCTCGCGCCGCAGAATTTGCGGGCGCTTGCGACCGACGCGTTGCTTGGGGCACTGCTCGAAAATGCGCCCGTGGCCGACGCGCAGCTTGAGGCGCTTCTCGCTGCGGCCCGGCGGGGTATTCTGGCTCTTTGCCAGCAAGCTCCCTCCGGGCCGGAGGCGGAGCCGGAGGCGGATGCGTTGCTGCCCTTCGCATGCAGCCTCGCCCGCCAGTGCTTCATCAATGAATACGTGTTCGATCTGGACACCGCCGAGGAGGCGGACGTAGGCAAGCTGCGCCAACGGTTCGCGGACATTTCCGGTGCCGGCGTCACGCCGCCCGCGTTGCTTGTCGCAACGATCGCTTGTTACGGCCCGCTCAATCTCCAGCCTGGGCATGACCTCCTGCTGGATCAGCCGTCGAGTACGGCGCTGGAGGCCGTCATTGCACAGCAGGTTCGCGAACCTGCGCGCGAGCGCGTCATGGCGGCCGCCGTACCGCAACTCACCTCGATCGATGACACGACATCGCTCGCGGTGCGGCAGCAATATGAAGAGAACCCGTTTCCGCGCTGGATCAAGACGACACCGGGTGGCCAGCCGATATCCTTCGACGCTTACCTGCGCTCGATGCTGCCATCCGCCCGGCTCACTCCGGTCGATCGCGCACCGCTGGACGTGCTTATCGCGGGCTGCGGCACGGGGCAGCAACCGGTGGAGTTTGCCGCGCGGGTATCATCA
>JAXDOA010000482.1:0-18746 GCA_034669125.1 Hyphomicrobiales bacterium | reverse complement strand
ACGGTCAACTCCGTCATACCCCATTCCTGCTGCTGCAGTCCGGGGTGGTTGTGGCGATATTTCTTGTCGTTCAACTCGCGATGCAAGGCCTTAACGCCGGTCATGTAGACATAGACGATCGAGCCTGGCGTCCCGTCACCGTGGTGCTCGCTCAGATTGATCGCAAATCCACCTCGGGAAACCTGCATGAACACCGGCGCATCCGGTTCGAAGCGATGCTCCCACTCGACCTTGAAGCCGAGAAAGTCGAGGTAGAATTCGCGCGCCTTCTCGAGCGAGAAAATCCGAAAAATCGGGACGGTGCGCTGAAAGTCGATCGTCATTGCGGACCTCCTTAACCAACCGCGCACCCCCTGACGCAGACGCGGCGGCCTTTGTAGCGCCGCATGACGGAGCGCGCTATGGTCGCGGCGAAAGGCCAAACACGATGCCCGAGACCCATTTCGGCTACCGCCAGGTGCCCCTCGACGACAAGCAGGCGCTGGTCGACGACGTGTTCCACAAGGTGGCGCGCCGCTACGACCTGATGAACGACCTGATGTCGGCCGGGCTGCATCGCGCCTGGAAGGACGCACTGGTCACGGCCATCAACCCGCCGACGAAAGGCCGTCCCGGCCGTCTTGACGAAAAACCGGACCGGGATTTCGCGCTGCTCGATGTCGCGGGCGGGACCGGCGATGTCTCGTTTCGGACCATCCGGGCCGGCGGCTACGGCACGCGCGCGACGGTCGCCGATATCAATGCCGAGATGCTTGCCGTCGGGCGCGAGCGCGCGTACCGCCAAGGCCTCGACGACGCCGTCACCTTCGTCGACGCCAACGCCGAGGCGCTGCCGTTCCCGGACAAGAGCTTCGACGCCGTGTCGATCGCGTTCGGCATCCGCAACGTGCCGCGCATCGACGTGGCGCTCGCCGAAATGCATCGCGTGCTGCGCATCGGCGGGCGGTTCCTGTGTCTTGAGTTCTCCAATGTCGATGTGCCCGGGCTCGATGCGCTGTACGAGCTCTATTCGTTCAATGTCGTGCCGGCGATCGGCCGCGCGGTCGTGGGCGATGCCGAGCCGTATCGTTATCTCGTCGAATCGATCCGCCGGTTCCCGCGCCCGAATGCATTTGCCGACATGATGCGCGTGGCGGGTTTTGCGCGGGTCTCGCATCGCGTGATCAGCGGCGGCATTGTGGTGCTGCATTCCGGCTGGCGCTTGTGATCTCTGCGGCCGGTCATCTGTTTCGTCTGGCGCGCGCCGGTTTTGTCTTTGCGCGCGAAGGTGTGCTCGGTTTGGCCGATCCGGCCGCGCTGCCGGCACCGGCGCGACTTGGCCTCAAGCTCGCGCGGCTGATCGAACGGCCGACCGCGCAAGGCGCATCGGTCAGGCTTTCCACCGCGCTGACGCTGCTCGGGCCGACTTACGTCAAGCTCGGGCAATTCCTGGCAACGCGCCCCGATGTGGTCGGTCCTGCGCTCGCGCGCGATCTGGAGAGCCTCCAGGATCGCATGGCGCCGTTCCCGCAAGGAGACGCCGAAGCGCAAGTCGCCGCCGCGCTCGGCAAGCCGTTGAAGGAAATCTACGCGTCGTTCGGCCCCGCGGTTGCGGCGGCGTCCATCGCGCAGGTGCATCAGGCGCAAGCCGACGGGCAGACTGTTGCGGTCAAAGTTCTTCGGCCCGGCATCGAGCGGCGCTTCAAGTCCGATCTCGACACGCTGTACTTCGCGGCGCGCACCGCGGAGCGCCATTCGGCCGAGGCGCGCCGCCTGCGCATGATCGAGGTGGTCGATACGCTGGCGCGCTCGGTCACGATCGAGATGGATCTGCGGCTCGAAGCCTCCGCCATCGCCGAGATTACCGAGAACACCAAAGACGATCCGGATTTTCGCGTGCCGACGATCGACTGGGAGCGCACCGCGCGCGGCGTGCTCACGCTCGACTGGATCGACGGCACGCCGCTCACCGACCGCGCCGCATTGGCGGCGCGCGGGCTCGATCTGCCGGCGCTCGGGCGCGCGCTGATGCAGACGTTCCTGCGCCACGCGCTGCGCGACGGTTTCTTCCACGCCGACATGCATCCGGGAAATCTGTTCGTCGACGCAGAGGGCCGCATCGCGGCGGTCGATTTCGGCATCATGGGAAGGCTCAGCCCGAAGGAGCGGCGCTTCCTCGCCGAAATCCTCTACGGCTTCATCACGCGCAACTATTATCGCACCGCCGAAGTGCATTTCGAGGCCGGCTACGTGCCGCCGCATCATTCGGTGGAGAGTTTCGCGCAGGCGATCCGCGCGATCGGCGAGCCGATCCACAACAAGTCCGCGGCCGACATCTCGATGGCGAAGCTGCTCACTCTGCTGTTCGAGGTCACCGGCCTGTTCGACATGAAGACGCGGCCGGAGCTCTTGCTGCTGCAGAAGACCATGGTGGTGGTCGAGGGCGTGGCACGCTCGTTCGATCCGAATCTCGACATGTGGGCGACCGCGGAGCCCGTGGTGCGCGAATGGGTCGAGCGGCATCTGGGTCCGGCCGGCCGCATCGAAGACGTGGCGCAGGGCGCGGGCGAGGTGGGAAAGTTTCTCGGCGGCGTGCCCTCGCTGCTCGGCCGCGCCGCGACCTTGGCCGACCAGTTCGACGCCGCGACGCGCGACGGGCTCACGCTCTCACCTGAAACCATCGCGGCGATCGGCCAGGCCGAGGCGCGGCGCAGCCGCTGGACGGCGATCGCGCTGTGGGTGATCGCCGGGCTGCTGGCGGTGGTGATCTGGAGGATGGTGTAAGTGTCAAGTGTTACTTGACAGTTTGCCAAGGAGGCTCTAAATTTGATCAAGTCCTTCCATAGTAAGGCGCTTCATCGTTTGTGGAATGAGGCCGACGCGCGCGGGATTCGGGCGGATCAAGTCGCGCGTGTACGGCGTGTGCTATTGGAACTCGACGTGGCGAGCCGGCCCGATGACCTCAATCTCCCGGGCTATCGGTTTCATACGCTGCAGGGTCGCCCAAAGCGATACTCGGTGACGATCACGCGAACCTGGCGCATTACATTCGAATGGCATGGCGAGGACGCGCTGAAGATCGATTACGAGGATTATCACTGATGGCCGAGTATCGGGCGAAACGGCACGCGAGCATCAAGCCGCTGCATCCGGGTGAACTGCTACGCGAGGATATCATTCCGGCGCTCGGGAAACCGAAGAGCGAGATCGCGCGTTTGCTCGGCATTTCGCGGCAGGCGCTGTATGACATTCTCAACGAGAAAGGTCCGGTCACCGCCGAAATGGCGGTGAAGATCGGCAAATTGTGCGGCAACGGCCCGGCGTTGTGGCTCAATCTCCAGCGCGCCTACGACCTCTGGCACGCGCAGCGCGAAGTGGATGTCTCGCGCATACCAACGTTACAAGCTGCCGAATGAGCAGATGATTGCATTGATTGCAATGCAATCATCTGCTAGTTTTGACCCATGGGCTCGCTGACGGTCCGCAACCTGAGCGAAGAGATCAAGAGGCGGCTGCGGCTGCGCGCGGCCGCCAGCGGCCGCTCGATGGAAGAGGAGGTCCGGCTCCTGCTGGCCGAAGGCGCGGCCGACGCTCCGGCTAGAGCGCAAAGCGGCGCCAGGCCCGCCCAGCGATCCGCACAGCCGGCCGCCGAAGCAACGACCCGGCAAATTCTCCTCATCATCTCCGGCGGGATCGCGGCGTACAAATCGCTCGACCTGATCCGCCGCCTGCGCGAACGCAGTTACGCGGTGCGCGTGGTCATGACCAAGGCGGCGCAGGAGTTCGTCACGCCGCTGTCGGTCGGCGCGATCGCGGGCGAGAAGCCGTTCACCGACCTGTTCGATCAGGCGAGCGAGTTTGATGTCGGGCACATTCGCCTCGCACGCGACAACGATCTGATCGTGGTCGCACCCGCGACCGCCGACCTGATGGCCAAGATGGCGAACGGTCATGCGGACGATCTCGCGACCGCCGTGCTGCTCGCCACGAACAGGAAAATTCTGCTCGCGCCTGCCATGAACCCGGCGATGTGGTCGAACAAGGCGACGCAGCGAAATCTCAAGACACTCATCGCCGATGGTGTGCTCACCGTCGGTCCGAACGCCGGCGAGATGGCGGAGAGCGGCGAGGTAGGCACGGGCCGCATGGCCGAGCCGCTGGAGATCGTCGCGGCGGTTGAGACATATGTCGCAAGTTCTCCATCGGTCGCCGACACAGCAGAGCCGGCGCACAAGCCGCTCGCCGGAAAACACATCGTCATCACGGCCGGCCCGACCCACGAGCCGATCGACCCGGTGCGCTACATTGCGAACCGTTCCTCCGGCAAGCAGGGCTATGCGATTGCGCGTGCTGCCGCCGATGCGGGCGCCAAGGTGACGCTTGTATCGGGGCCCGTGACGTTGCCTGATCCGCCCGGCGTGAAGACTGTCCGCGTGCAAACGGCGCGCGCCATGCTGGTCGCCGTCCAGGCGGCGCTGCCGGCCAATGTCGGCATCTTCGCCGCCGCGGTCGCGGACTGGCGCACCGCTGGCGACGTCGTGCAGAAGCTCAAGAAGGTTGCGAGCGGTCCGCCCAGGCTCGAACTGGTCGAGAATCCGGACATCCTCGCGACCGTCTCCAAGCTCAAGACCAAGCGGCCGAAACTCGTCATCGGATTTGCGGCCGAAACCGAGAAGGTGATCGAGCACGCCAAGGCGAAATTGAAGCGCAAGGGCAGCGACTGGATCGTGGCCAACGATGTGTCGGCGGAAGGCGGCGCGATGGGCGGCGACGACAACGCGGTGCATCTGATCACCGCGGGTGGCGTCGAATCCTGGCCGTCGCAGTCGAAGGAGGACGTGGCGAGGCAATTGGTCGCGCGCATTGCGGTTGCGCTGAACGGCGCGTCGCGATGAGCGAACTCATCGTCGACATCATGCGGCTGCCGCACGGCGCGGACCTGCCGCTGCCGTCCTATCAGAGCGCTGCGGCCGCCGGCCTCGATCTGCTCGCCGCGGTGCCGGCCCATGCGCCGCTCATAATCGCGCCGGGACGTTACGCCGCCGTTCCGACCGGCATTGCGATCGCGCTGCCGCCCGGCCTCGAAGCGCAGGTGCGCCCGCGCTCCGGGCTCGCGCGCAATCATGGGATCACGGTGCTCAACGCGCCCGGCACGGTCGATGCGGATTACCGCGGAGAAGTCCAGGTTCTGCTGATCAATCACGGCGCGGAAGCGTTTGCGATCACGCGCGGCATGCGCATCGCGCAGCTTGTCGTCGCGCGTGTCGCGCGCGTCGCCCTTCGCGAAATGATGGAACTGGGCGGAACCCCGCGCGGCGCCGGCGGTTTCGGTTCAACCGGAACGGGTAGCGTCTGAACAGCTTGCAGCGGTATATTGATGCCGCCTAGTATCCGGCTACCGGTTTTGGTTTTCGCGCCTCATGTCGCTTCTTCCCCGCAAGGGTCTCCTCGCCATTGCTGCCGTCGTCGACGTCGCGCTCAACGCGCGCGAGCGTCCCGTGTCGGCGCGCAAGATCGCGGCGCGCCATAACCTTCCGGCGCGTCATCTCGAGCCTGTGCTGCAGGCGCTGGTGCACGAGGGCATCTTCAACGGCGTGCGCGGGCCGCGCGGCGGCTACCAGCTGGCGCGCGAGCGCAAACGCATCACCGTCGCCGATATCCTGCGCGCCGCCGGCACGGTCGAAGACGACGACAGTCCCAGATACGGCTCGCGCATCCTCGACGAAATCGTTCAGCCCGCGGTCGCGGAGGCCGAGCGCGTGTTCACGGCAGCGCTTGCACGGCTCAGTCTCGAAGACATCGTGCGCCGCGCCGAGCCGTTGCGCGATCGCGGCACGTCGTAGCGAAAACCGGTTCCCTCCTGTGGACAGCGGGGATAGCCGGCGGCGCCCATCCCCCGGAATGGACTCTGCGGGCGCGACATCTCCTGACCGGATGCTGTCGATCGAACGCCGTTCACGGTCTGGACTCTTACGGCGCGACTCACCTTGAGGTTAAAGTCATTCGATTCGTGAGCGGCCTGGCGGAGGTTGCTTGCAATGGTTATGCCCGGGCCCTGTCTCGGGGATCAGGGGCACGGAAATGCCGGACACGATCCGGAAGCGGTGCGGGCAAGAAACGCATCCGTGGCGAGGCCGATTCGGACAAGCCTGCATCGTTGCGGCACTCCCTTTCACGTCGAAAGCTGCCTGCGCCGAGCCGCGCCCCACGCTGCGTCCGGTGACCGACTATATCGACGCCTTCACGGCGCTCGAGGGCCACGAGCTTGCGGCGCTCGCCCTGACGCTGGGCGTCATCCTGTTTGCGGTCGCGACCGCAATCGCGCTTGTGCGCACGCGGACGCGCGCGGCGCAGCGGCTCGCCGCACGGCAGGCGGAGATCAACGAGTTGCGCGAGGAGCGCGACCGCGCCAATGCGCTGCTTCTCGCCGAGCCGCAGGTGATCGTCGTGTGGCCGGCGGGCGGCGACGACCCGGATATTTCGGGCGACGTCTCGCTCATCATGCGCACGCCGCTGGCGCGCCGCGTGCTCGCCTTCGGCACCTGGCTGGAGCCCGAGAAAGCGCATGCCATGGAGGACGCGGTCGACGCGTTGCGCGCGGAGGGCAGGGGCTTTTCGCTGACGCTCACGACCCTGCAGCAGCGCCACGTCGCAGTCGAAGGCCGTGCCATCGGCGGGCGCGCGGTCTTGCGCATCAAGGACCTGACCGGGACGAAGAGCGAGCTTGCCGAGCTTGCCGCCGATCACCAGCAATTGCGCCGTGACATCGACACGGTCGGCCGGCTGCTCGAAGCGCTGCCCGCGCCGGTGTGGGCGCGCGATGCGACCGGGCGGCTCAGCTGGGTCAATGCCGCTTACGCGCGCGCCGTCGAGGCGCGTGACGGTTCCGACGCGGTCGCGCGCAACCTTGAGGTTCTCGATTCTGCTGCGCGCGAAGGCGCGTCGCAGGCGCGCGAGGCTGGCGCGTTCTACGAGGCGCGCCTGCCGGTGATCGTCGCGGGCACGCGCCGCATCCTCCAGGTGATCGACCGGCCGTCACCCGGCGGAAGCGCCGGCATCGGCATCGATGTGACCGAGGTCGAGGCAATGCGCGCCGAAGTCGCGCGCATGACCGAGGCGCATCGCCGCACGCTCGACCAGCTCTCGACCGCGGTCGCGATGTATTCGGCGGAGCAGCGCCTCACGTTCTACAACGCGGCGTTCCGCGTGCTGTGGGGACTTGAGCCGGCATTTCTGGATTCCGGGCCGACGGACTCCGCGGTGCTCGATCGTCTGCGTGCCGCGCGCAAGCTTCCCGAGCAGGCGGATTTCCGCAACTGGAAAAGCGAACTGCACGATGCCTACCGCGCGATGGAGCCGCGCCAGCACGAATGGTATCTGCCCGACGGTCGCACCTTGCGCGTCGTCACCACGCCGAACCCGGAAGGCGGCGTCACCTATCTGTTCGACGACGTGACCGAGCGCTTGAAGCTGGAGCGCGGCTACGAAGCGCTGATCCGCGTGCAGGGCGAAACGCTGGAAGCGCTCGCCGAGGGTGTCGCGGTGTTCGGCAGCGACGGGCGGCTCGATCTGCACAATCCGGCGTTCGCGCGGCTCTGGAAGCTCAAGCCCGAACAGCTCAACGGCGCGGGCCAGCCGCATATCGAAACCTTGCTCGGCTGGTGCGCTCCGCTCTATGCCGACGAGGCGTTCTGGGCGCGCTTACGCGGTGCCGTGACCGCGCTGGAGAGCCGCGAGCCGATCCAGTCGCGGCTCGAGCGCAACGACGGCAGCGTGCTCGACTGCACCACCGCGCCGCTGCCGGACGGTGCCACGCTGGTGACCTACCAGGATGTCACCGACACGGTGAATGTCGAGCGCGTGCTGATCGAACGCGCCGACGCGCTGCAGGATGCCGACCGGATCAAGAACGCGTTCATCGGGCACGTGTCCTACGAATTGCGCACGCCGCTCACCAACATCATCGGCTTTGCCAACTTGCTGCTCGATCCGGCCATCGGGCCGACCATCGGGCCGATCACCGAGAAGCAGCGCGACTATCTCGACTCGATCGACAAGTCATCCAGCGCGTTGCTCGCGATCATCAACGACATCCTCGATTTGACGACCATCGACGCCGGTGCGATGTCGCTCGATCTCAAGGAGGTCGACATTCGCGGGGCGGTCGATTCCGCCGTGCTCGGACTGCAGGACCGCATCGCCGAGAAGGCCGTGCTGCTCGATGTGCGCGCCACCCCCGACGTCGGCAGTTTCATGGCGGACGAGCGGCGCGTGCGGCAAATCCTGTTCAATCTGCTCTCCAACGCGATCAGCTTCTCGCCCGCCGGCGACGTGGTGCGGCTTGGCGTCGAGCGGCGCGATGGCGCGATCGTGTTCAGCGTCACCGACCGGGGCCCCGGCATTCCACCCGAGATGGCCGACCGCGTGTTCGACCGCTTCGAGACTCACCCGCTGGGCTCGGAACATCGCGGTGCGGGACTTGGCCTTTCGATCGTGCGTTCCTTCGTCGAGCTGCATGGTGGTACGGTGAAACTCGATTCGGCCGTCGGCCATGGCACCACCGTCACCTGCGTTTTCCCGCTCAACCACGCGCGGCAGGAGGCGGCCGCCGAGTAGGAAGATAGAGCTTCACACGCGATGCTCGCAGTCTCACCCGTTTCCAGCTTCTCGATCGTGCTCCCGAATGAGCGGGCGACGCGCCGGCTCGCGGCCGATGTCGCCTCGATCCTCAAAGCCGGCGACCTCGTCACGCTCTCGGGCGACCTCGGCGCGGGCAAGACCGCGTTCGCGCGCGCGCTGATCCGGCATCTGGCGGGCGACGACGGGCTCGACGTGCCAAGCCCGACCTTCACGCTGGTGCAGACCTACGCGCTGCCGCGCTTCACCGTGGTGCATGCCGATCTCTACCGGGTGACCCATGCCGGGGAGCTGGCCGAGCTTGGCGTCGACGAGGCGGCCGAAGATGCCGTGGTGCTGCTGGAATGGCCGGACCGCGCCGAAGACGTACTGCCGGCCGACCGGCTCGACATCGCGTTCACGCTGGCGCCGCATCTCGGGATCAACGCGCGCAATGCCGAGATCACCGGGCATGGCGCATTCGCGCCGCGGATCGAGCGGCTTGCGGCGATCCGGCAATTTCTCACCGCCGAGGGATTGGCCGACGTGCCGCGCACGCATGTGCAGGGCGATGCCTCGACGCGCGCCTATGAGCGGCTGACGCATGAGGGGCGCAAGCTCATCCTGATGAACGCGCCACGCCGCCCCGATGGGCCGCCGGTGCGCGGCGGGCTGCCCTACAGCGCGATCGCGCATCTGGCCGAGGACGTAAAGCCGTTCGTCGCGATGGCGCGGGCGCTGCGCGAGCGCGGCCTCTCGGCGCCGCAGGTGCATGCGGCCGATCTCACCGAGGGTCTCGTGCTGCTCGAAGACCTCGGTATCGAGGGTGTGGTGGCCGGCGATCCGCCGGCGCCAATCGAGGAACGCTATGCGGCCGCCGTCGACGTGCTGGTGGAGCTGCATCGCCAGCCCGTGCTCGGCACGCTTCCCGTCGCGCCGGGTGTCGACTATCGCCTCCCGCCCTACGATATCGACGCGTTCCTGATCGAGGCCGAGCTGCTGCTCGACTGGTACGTGCCGCATCGCGGCGGCTCGCTCACCGGCGCTGCGCGCGCGGAGTTCACCGCGCTATGGCGCGAGGCGCTGAGCCACGCCTATGACGCGCCTGCGACCTGGGTGCTGCGCGATTATCATTCGCCGAACCTGCTGTGGCTGCCCGAACGCGAGGGCCTCGCACGCGTCGGCTTGCTGGATTTCCAGGACGCCCTGATGGGGCCCGCGCCCTTCGACCTTGTCTCCATCCTACAGGACCACCGCGTCGATGTGCCCGATCCGCTGGAGATCACGCTGCTCGGCCGCTACGTCAAAGCGCGGCTCGACGCCGACAGCAACTTCGCCACCGCAGCCTTCGTGCAGCTTTACGTCACGCTCGGCGCGCTTCGTGCGACGAAAAATCTCGGCATTTTCGCGCGGCTCGACCGGCGCGACGGCAAGCCGCAATATCTGCGTCACATCCCGCGCCTATGGCGCTATCTGCGCCGTTCGCTGATTCACCCGGCGATGACGGATTTGAAAGCCTGGTACGACGCGCACGTGCCGCTGCCGCCGCAGTAAGAGAATGGAATGACAAGCATCGACCGCGCCATGGTGCTCGCTGCGGGCCTCGGCACCCGCATGCGGCCCTTGACCGACACGCTGCCGAAGCCGCTGGTGCCGGTCGCCGGCAAGGCGCTGATCGATCACGTGCTCGATCGCCTTGCCGACGCGGGCGTGACAGAAGCGGTCGTCAACGTGCACCACATGGCGGATGCAATCGAGAAACATGTGAAAGGGCGCACGCGGCCGACGATCGAAATCTCCGACGAGCGCGGCGAATTGCTCGACACCGGCGGCGGCGTGGTGAAGGCGCTGAAAGCTCTGGGCGACGCGCCGTTCTTCCACGTCAACTCCGACACGATCTGGATCGAGGGCGTGATGCCGAACCTCGGCCGGCTCGCCGCGATGTTCGATCCCGCCGAGATGGACGCCGTGGTGCTGCTCGCCGCGACCGCGACCAGCATCGGCTACGAAGGTCGCGGCGATTTCACCATGGCGCCGGACGGGCGGATCAAGCGGCGTGGCGAGCGCGAGGTGGCGCCGTTCGTCTATGCGGGCGCCGCGGTGCTGTCGCCGGGCCTATTCGCCGGTGCACCCAAGGGCGCGTTCTCGCTCAACCGGCTTTTCGACCGCGCGATCGAGGCGGGCCGGCTGTTCGGCCTCCGCCTCGAGGGCACCTGGATGCACGTTGGCACGCCCGCGGCGATCAAGGCGGCCGAGGCGGCGATATTGGAGAGCGTGGCGTGACACTGCCGTAAGGCAGTGCCTATAAGGCGCGATGCCTTCCGCGCGCGTATTCACGATTCCCGCCTCGGCGCCGTTTCTGCCGACGCTGATCCGCGCGCTGACCAAGGGCGAGCTGATCGCGGGATTTCCGGACTCGGCCGATCCGCTGGCGCTCGCGAACGCGACGCTGTTTCTGCCGACGCGGCGTGCCTGCGCGCTCGCGCGCGAGGCGTTTCTCGACGTGCTCGGCGTCGAGGCCGCGGTGCTGCCGCGCATCGTGCCGCTCGGCGACATCGACGAGGACGAGCTTGCCTTCGCGGAGGCCGCAAGCGGCGAGGCCGGCCTCGACGTGCCGCCGGAACTGGGCGGGCTTGAGCGGCGCATGCTGCTGGCGCAGTTCGTGCTCGCCTGGGCGGAGCGGCTCAAGCCTGAGAAGGGCGAGCCGCCGCTGATCGTGCACTCGCCCGCCGCCGCACTCGCGCTCGCCGATGCGCTGGCGCGGCTGATCGACGACATGACGACGCGGCAGGTCGCGTGGGAGCGGCTGAACGGATTGGTGCCGGATCATCTCGACCGCTACTGGCAGCTCACGCTCGATTTCCTGAAAATCGCCGGAGAATACTGGCCAAAACTGCTCGACGAGCGCGGCGCGATCGAGCCCGCGGCGCGGCGTGACCTGTTGATCGAGGCCGAGCGCATCCGGCTCGCCGTGAACGACGCGCCGGTGATCGCCGCCGGCTCGACCGGATCGATGCCGGCGACCGCGAAGCTGCTCGCCACCATCGCGAAGCTTCCCCATGGCGGGGTCGTGTTGCCCGGGCTCGATACCGGCCTCGACGACGACTCGTGGGAGCTGATCGGCGGCGTGAAGGACGGAGCGCGCGTCGTGCACCCGCCAGCGTCGGGCCATCCGCAACTGGCGATGCATGCGCTGCTGCACCGCATCGGCATCGCCCGTGATGATGTCGCGCCATTGGCCGCGAGCGGCGCGCGCGAGCGGCTCACCTCGGAGGCGATGCGGCCGTCGGACGCGACCGAGCGCTGGGCCGAGCGCATCGACGAGGGCACGCGCGACGAGGCGCTTGCCGGCCTCGCCATGATCGAAGCCGCGAATGCCGAGGAGGAGGCGCTCGCCATCGCGGTCGCGCTGCGCGAGGCGGTCGCGCAGGACAACACCGCCGCGCTGGTGACGCCCGACCGCGCGCTCGCGCGCCGCGTCGTCGCCGCGCTCGGACGCTGGAACATCAAGGTGGACGATTCCGGCGGCGATGCGCTGCCAGACACCGAGGCCGGCGTGTTCGCGCGGCTGGTGGCGCAGGCAGCACTCGGTGGCCTCGAGCCGGTGACGCTACTCGCGCTCTGCAAGCACGCGCGCTTCCGGCTTGGCGCGGCGGCGGGTGCGCACACCCGCGCCATCGCGGCGCTGGAGCTTGCCGTGCTGCGCGGGCCGCGCCCCCGTCCCGGAACGAAGGGGCTGGCGCACGCGCTCGCGACGTTGCGCGCCACGAAGGACACGCTGCACGGCTCCGATCCGCGCAAGAGGATCACAAACGCCGATCTCGATACCGCGCAAGCGCTGGTCGACCGTCTCGGCGCCGCGCTGGCGCCGCTTGAGGACAACAAGGGCACGCACTCGTTTTCGGCGCTCGCGGCGCTGCACGCCGATGCGATGCGCGCATTGTCCAAGGACGACACCGGCACGGAAGCCGCATTCGCGGGCGAAGACGGCGCGAAACTCGCCGACGCCTTCGCGGAGATTGCCGGGCAGCGCGCCGACCTGCGCGCCGCGCCCGGCGACTACGCCGACCTGTTCGAGACCGCGATCGCCGGTGAGGTCTGCCGCCGCGCGGGGCGGCCGGGCGCGCGGGTGCGCATCCTCGGCACCATCGAGGCGCGGCTGATCCACGTCGACCGCATCGTGCTCGGTGCGCTGGTGGAGGGCGTGTGGCCGCCCGAAACGCGCTCCGATCCGTGGCTGTCGCGGCCGATGCGGCTTGAGCTGGGGCTCGATCTGCCCGAACGGCGCATCGGGCTGTCGGCGCACGACTTCGCGCAACTGCTCGGCATGCCCGAGGTGATCCTGACGCGCGCGGCCAAGCTCGGGGGTGCGCCGACGGTCGCGTCGCGCTTCACGCAGCGGCTCGCGGCGGTCGCGGGCGAGGCGCAGTGGACATCCGCATTGGAACGTGGGGCGCGGTATGTCGCATGGGCACGCGACCTCGATCACGCGGAAAAAATCACTCCGGCGAAGCGTCCCCGGCCGGTGCCTCCGTTGGAGGTCCGCCCGACCCGGCTCAGCGTTACCGAGATCGAGCATTGGCTGCGCGATCCCTACACGATCTATGCCAAGCATATCCTCAAGCTCGCGCCGCTCGACGCCGTCGACACGCCGCCCGGCGCACGCGACCGCGGCACCGTGATCCACGGCGCGATCGGCGATTTCACCCAGATCTATGCAAAGGGCCTGCCGGACGATCCGCTCGCGAAATTGCTGGCGCTCGGCGAGAAGCGTTTCGCGCCGCTGCAGGACTACCCCGAGGCGCGCGCGTTCTGGTGGCCGCGCTTCCAGCGTATCGCGCGCTGGTTCGTCGGTTGGGAGACGGGCCGCCGCGCCGAGGCCGCCACGCTGTTCGCCGAAGTGCCCGGCAGCCTTGAGCTTCCGTTCGGCAAACGCACGTTCAAGCTCACCACGCGCGCCGACCGGATCGAGCTCTTGGCGGACGGCAGCTACGCGGTCCTCGACTACAAAACCGGATCGACGCCGACCGAGAAACAGGTGCGCACCGGGCTCTCGCCGCAGCTCACGCTCGAAGGCGCGATCCTGCGCGCGGGTGCGTTCGAGAACGTGCCAGCGGGATCGCTCAGCCAGTTCGCCTATGTGTCGCTGCGCGGCCGCGATCCGGCCGGCGAGGAGAGCGCGATCGAATTCAAGGAAGGTACCGCGGATCATCACGCCGACAGGGCGCTGACGAAACTCAAAAGCATCGTCGCGCGCTTCGAGGATGAGGCGACGCCGTACCGCTCGCTGGTCAGCCCAATGTGGAAGACCCGCTATGGCGACTACGACCATCTGGCGCGCGTGAAGGAATGGTCGGCTGGCGCCGAGGACGAGGAGGGGGTGGAATGAACATCCCCGCCGGCGTCCTCGACGTCCAGCGTACCGCGTCCGATCCGGCGGTGTCCGCCTGGGTGGCGGCGAATGCCGGCTCGGGCAAGACGCATGTGCTGGCGCAGCGCGTGATCCGCCTGCTGCTGCGCGGCACGGCGCCCGAGAAAATCCTCTGCCTCACCTACACCAAGGCCGCCGCCGCCAACATGGCGAACCGCGTGTTCGAGACGCTCGCGAAATGGACCCCGCTGAGCGACGACGATCTCGACGAGGAAATCCGCAAAATCGAGGGCCATCGGCCCGATGCGAAGCGACGCACGCGCGCGCGGCGGCTGTTTGCGCAGGCGCTCGACACCCCGGGCGGCCTGAAGGTGCAGACCATTCACGCGTTCTGCACGCGGCTGTTGCACCAGTTTCCGTTCGAGGCGGATGTCGCGGCGCGCTTCGAGGTGCTGGAGGAGCGCACGCGTTCCGAGCTGATCGACCGGCTGCGCATGGGCGTGCTGCTGGAAGCTGCCGCCAAGCCTGACAGCGATCTCGGCCGCGCGCTAGCCACCGCGATTACGGTGGCGGCGGATCAGACGTTCGCGGAGGCGATCGACGAGGCGATTGCGAAACACGATGAGCTGGAGGCGTGGATCGCCAACGCCGGCGGGGTCGCGGGCGCGATCGCGGAGTTGTCGCGGGCGCTGGGCGTGCGGCCGGACGAGACAACCGACGCCATTGCGGAGGAGTTTTTCTCCGCGTCGCTGATTGCCCCGAGCGAGTATCCGCCGGTCATCGCGACGTTGGAACAGGGGCTGAAGGGCGACAAGGAGCACGCGGCGCGTTTCGATTCGCTCCGCCTGCTCGACGGCGTCGAGCGCGTGCGAGCCTATCAGTCGATCTTCTGCACGGCGGAGCTGGAGCCGCGCAAGAACATCGTCAGCAAAGGCATTCGCGACAGGAACCCGTCGCTGTTCCAGCGCCTGCTGGCCGAGCAGGAACGCGTGTGCGGCCTGATCGCGCGCCGCCGCGCAGTCGAGACGCGCGAACGCACCGCCGCGCTCGTCACCATCGCGCACGAGGTTATCGCGCGCTACCGCGCCGAGAAAAACCGGCGCGGCCTGCTCGACTACGACGACCTGATCGAAAAGGCGCTGCATCTGCTCAGCGCGGAGCAGTCCGCTTGGGTGCATTACAAGCTCGATCTCGGCATCGACCATGTGCTGATCGATGAGGCGCAGGACACCAGCCCGAAGCAATGGGAGATCGTGAAGCGGCTCACCGCCGAGTTCGCAGCCGGCAAGGGCGCGCGCGAGGTGACGCGCTCGGTGTTCGCCGTCGGCGACGAGAAGCAGTCGATCTTCTCGTTCCAGGGCGCCGAGCCGGCGGAGTTCGACCGGATGAAGCGATACTACGGCACGGCGTTCGCCGAGGCCGAGATGGCGTTTGCGGAAGTGCGCTTTCAGTATTCGTTCCGCTCCGCCCCGACTGTACTCGATGCGGTCGATACGGTGTTCAAGCGCCCCGAAGCGCACGCGGGCCTGACCGAGGTGCCGGGCGCGACCGTGCACGAGGCGGTGCGCGCCAATGCGCCGGGCACGGTCGAGCTGTGGCCGATGATTGAGCCGGACGAGAAGCTCGACATCGAGGGCTGGGATGCGCCGTTCGACGAAAGCTCCGAGACGAGCCCGCGCATCAGGCTTGCGCGAAAGATCGCGTGTACCGTCAAGGCGTGGATCGCGCGCCGCGATGCGGTCGGCGAAGGCACCGCGCGGCGTGCGGTGCGGCCGGGCGACATCCTGGTGCTGGTGCGCCAGCGCGGGGCGCTGTTCGAGGCGATCATCAGCGAACTGAAGAAGGAAAGTATCGAGGTCGCGGGCGCGGACCGGCTTACGCTCACCGAGCACATCGCCGTGATGGACCTGATCGCGCTCGCCGACGCGCTGCTGCTGCCGGGCGACGACCTTGCGCTGGCGAGCGTGCTGAAGAGCCCGCTGTTCGGGATCACCGAGGAGCAGCTGTTCGCGCTGGCCTACGGGCGCAAGGGAACCCTGCGCGCTGCGCTGCGCGAGAAGGCGGCCGATCTGGAATTCATGGACGCGAACGCGCGGCTGGAGCGCTATGCCGAGTGGGCGCGGCATCATTCACCGTTCGCGTTTTATGCGCGCATTCTCGGCGCCGACAAAGGCCGCGCCCGGCTCTACGCCCGGCTTGGACCCGAGGCCGCCGACGCGTTGGATGAATTTCTCGAGCACGCGCTGCTCTATGAGCGCCAGGAGGCGCCGACGCTGCAGGGCCTCGTGGCGTGGCTGCGCGCCGGCGACACGCAGGTCAAGCGCGACATGGATATCGCGCGCGACGAGGTGCGGGTGATGACCGTGCACGGCGCCAAGGGCCTCGAAGCGCCGATTGTCATCCTCGCCGACACCACCACGCCGCCGAAAGGCCCGCGCGAGCCGCGCATGCTCAACGTGCCGGTCGAAAACGCCGCGCCCGGCACGCCGGACCGGATTGTGTGGGCGGGGCGCAAGGTCGACGACGTGGCGCCGGTCGCGGCCGCGCGCGCGGTCGCGGTGGGTGCCGCCGAGGACGAATACCGGCGGCTCTTGTATGTGGCGATGACGCGCGCCGCGGACCGGCTGGTGGTCGCGGGCTCGCGCGGCGTGAACAGGATCCCGCCCGGCTGCTGGTACGAGCTGATCGCGGATGCGCTCAAGCCGGAGGCGATCGAAGAGCCAGCCGACGATGGCGACGGCACGGTGCTGCGCTGGCGCAAGTCGGCGGATGCGGGCGCGGTGGAGCAAGCCGCACGTGCGCCTGCGCGGCAGCGTCACGACGTGCCGGACTGGTTGCGGCGCAATGCCCCGGCCGAGTCGGCAGTCGTGCACGCGATCTCGCCGTCAGCCGGTGTGTCGGCGACCGCGCATAGCATCGGCGATTCGCGTGGGCTTGCACGCGGACGCATCGTGCACCGCCTGTTGCAGGCTTTGCCGGTGCTCGCGCCGGAGCGGCGCGCGGAGGCCGCGCGAAAGCCGTTCGCCCGCATCAAGGACTTCAGCAACGCTGAATGCGACGCCATCATCGGTGAGGTGCTGGCCGTGCTCGGCGATGCGCGCTTTGCGCCGTTGTTTGCGCCCGGTTCCCGCGCGGAAGTTCCGATCGTCGGCTATGTGTCGCATGGCGGGCATCGGCAGACGGTATCCGGCCAGGTGGATAGGCTCGCCGTCACCGGATCGGCGGTGCTGATCGCCGACTACAAGTCCGACCGCGCGGTTCCGCGTGACGCGGGCGCCATTCCGCAAAGCTATGTCCGCCAACTGGCGCTCTATCGCGCGGTGCTGCGCCTGCTCTACCCGAATCACGAGGTGCGCGCGGCGCTCGTCTGGACGCTCCGGCCGGTGCTGATCGAGGTGCCTGCCGCGATGCTCGATGCCGAGTTGTCAAGGCTTGGCACCGGTAAAAACACCGAGGCGTGATCGCGCCTTGACGCTTCCGCTTGCCATCCATACGTTCCCGGGCATCTTGAGGGGCGCGAGCCGCCCAGAACCCAAAAAGCCAAGGACCGAGGTGCCCAATGGGCGTTTCAAAGGTGTCTGATTCGGATTTCGAGGCCCAGGTGCTCAAAAGCACCGAGCCCGTCGTCGTTGATTTCTGGGCCGAGTGGTGCGGCCCGTGCCGCATGATCGCGCCCGCGCTGGAAGAGATCGCCGGTACGATGAACGGCAAGGTCAAGATCGTGAAGCTCAACGTCGACGAGAACCCCGCGACGGCGGCGAAGTACGGCATCATGTCGATCCCGACGCTGATGCTGTTCAAGAACGGCGAGCTTGCCTCGCGCCAGGTCGGCGCCGCGCCGAAGCAGAAGCTGGAGCAGTGGATCACGTCGTCGACGGCGGCCTGACTGCGGACTGTTGCCTGATCTGCTGCCAAGATTTTTTCCGTAACGGCCGGCCGAAACACCGGCCGTTTGCGTTAGTGGAGGGTGTGCGTCGAGACCCTCCATGCCGCTCAAGCCCCCAATCGCCCCGATGGAAGCGCGCTCGGTCGATGCCATTCCGGCGGGTCCGGAGTGGCAGTACGAGCCGAAATGGGACGGATTCCGCTGCCTGGTGTTTCGCGACGGCGAGAGCGTCACGCTGCAATCGAAGGCCGGCAAGCCGCTGACGCGCTATTTCCCCGATGTCGTCGCGGCGGTGCGTGCGCTCAAGGCGAAAACATTTGCGCTCGATGGCGAGATCGCGGTGCCGCACGAGGGTGCGTTCTCATTCGACGCTCTGTTGCAACGCATTCACCCGGCGCAGTCCCGCATCGAGAAGCTTTCGGCCGAGACGCCGGCGCTGCTCATCGTGTTCGATCTGTTGGGCGATGAGCGCGGCAAGTCGCTTCTGGACATGCCGCTGAGCGAACGCCGGCTGAAGCTGGAGGCTTTTGCGGCGAAGGCTTTTCCCACGGGCATCCGCGTCAGGCTGTCACCCGCCACGACCAAATTGCCGGAAGCGAAAGGATGGCTGAAGAAGGTCGGATCGACCCTCGACGGCATCATCGCGAAACGTCGCGATGCGCCGTACGCGACGGGCACGCGCGACGCGATGGTGAAGGTGAAAAACTATCGTAGCGCGGATTGTGTGGTCGGCGGTTTCCGCTACGGGACGGACAGCAAGTTGATCGGCTCACTGCTGCTCGGACTTTACGACGACAAAGGCCTGCTGCATCACGTCGGTTTCACGTCGTCCATCGCGCGCGCCGACAAGCCCGCGCTCACCATAAAACTGGTGAAGCTCAAAGGCGGGCCCGG
>JAXDOA010000481.1:0-3042 GCA_034669125.1 Hyphomicrobiales bacterium | reverse complement strand
AGCGGCCGAGGCGCTCGAACGTCTCGCGATAACGACGCACGATGTCGCGCACGGCATCTGCTGTTGAAACCAGCACGCCCGCCGAAGCCGCGTCGCGCAGCGGAGCGCCGTCGGTGCTCTGCGTGGTGACAGGGTCGGGATCCACGCCTTAAGGCTACAGCGCCGATCGGTGATCCGCGGGCCGTCGTGCGGCTTGCGCGTGGCACGGGTGATAGAGGCCATTCGGAGAGTTCGCAACCGATGATCGGAGGAGCCGTGACCGCCGCATCCCTGACCGACGTTGCCGGCCGGCGACGCTCCCCGGCGACGTTTCCTGGCTATCACGCCGGACGTCCACCGCGCAACAAGGGTTTGCGCTACCCAGCCGATCCGCCGAGAGTCGAGGAGATTGTTGCCGTGATGCGCCACGCCGGTCCGGGCATCCACGGCGACCGCCTGCGCGGCCTGATCGTCGTGCTCTGGCGCTCTGGACTTCGGATCGCCGAAGCGCTCGACCTTGCCGAGAGCGACCTCGATGAACGCCGCGGTGCGCTGCTCGTCCGCCACGGCAAAGGCGACAAGCGCCGCGAGGTCGGCATGGACGACTGGGGTTGGGAACAACTGCGGCCATGGGCCACGGCACGCACCGAACTCCCCGTGGGTCACCTGTTCTGCATCATCGACGGACCCACATGCGGCAGGCCCTGGGCGCCCGGTGCCGTCCGCACGCAACTGCGGCGCGTCGCCGTGCAGGCCGGCGTGCGTCGCCGGTTCGCGCCGCATCAACTTCGCCACGCCCACGCGGTCGAAATGGCGCGCGAGGGCGTCCCGCTCAACGTCATCCAGCGCCAACTCGGACACACCGACCTCGGCGTCACCTCCGTCTACCTGCGCGGCATCGACAACGCCGAGATCATCGACACGATCCACGCCCGTAAGCCGCCGATGATGCCGGCCAGCGCAGGCCTACGACTCTGAGCACCCCGATTTCGTACTGTCGTTTGCGCGACAAAGAGTCGCCGACAAGTGTGGGGCGGCACCGCGTCGTCCTCGACTGGCTGTAGAACTTCGATGTGGCCGACTCCATCGAGCAACTGAGCTACGAGATCAACGCCGCGGCCGTCGCTGAGCAGGAGCGCGCCCTCTCCGGCCTGCGGGCCCGCGCCGGCACCGTGCTCGCCGCCGCATCGATCGCCGGCTCATTCTTGGGCGCCAAGTCTACGAACGGCTCGCTCAGCGCCTGGGCGATACTGGCGTTGATCGCGTTCACGCTCTGCCTGGCGAGCTCGATATGGGTCTTGCTGCCGCATCGACTCGTCTTCGCATTTCGCGGCGATGCGCTGCTCGCCGAGAGCGACCGCCGCAACGTGAGCGACGTGACCGAGGCTTACCGAGCCGTGAGCGGCTGGGTCGGCCCGATTCTCGACGCGAATGGCCAGAAGCTCGGGGACTTGTCAGACTGGTTGACGGTCAGTTGCGTCCTCCTCGCGGCGGAGGTGATCTTGTGGACCGTCAGCCTCGCGAGCTAACCTGAGGTCATGGCCACAGCCGCGCCAAAGACTCCCCCGGCTCCTCGGCCGCCCGCGCAGCTCCCTGCGACTCCGCCGCCCGGCTTCGCGATTCCGGAAAAGCGCGGCGGTCTGCTCGGCCGCAGGCAGTAGAACCCCTCAACCGGCGGCGCCGATTGCCCCATCCGGGCGGCGAGCCGACGACCGCTTCGCGCGGTGGGTGTCGCGCAAACCCGGGGTTCTGTCCGGGGCGCTGGGGAGAATGGCGGTATGGGAATGAACTTCTTGGCGTCTGGTCGTGAGCAGCCGTTTTTGATGCCGCCGGATCCGAGGGATTGGCTGCCGGACGGCCATCTGGCGTGGTTTGTGCTGGCTTCGCTGGAGGAGATCGACCTGTCGCCGTTCTATGCGTGCTACCGCCTGGATGGGTGGGGTCGCGCGGCGTTTGAGCCGTCGATGATGGTCGCGCTGCTGGTTTACGCCTACGCGCGTGGCGAGCGCTCGTCGCGGGGCATTGAGCGGCGGTGTGTGGAGGATGTCGCGTTCCGGGTGATCGCGGCGCAGCAGAAGCCTGATCACGCAACGATCGCTCGGTTCAGGGTGCGCCACGAGGCGCAGTTCGCTGACCTGTTCAGCGACGTGCTGGTGCTGTGCCGCGAGGCGGGGCTGGTGAAGGTCGGGGTGATCGCGATCGACGGCACGAAGTTGCACGCGAACGCGTCGCATCACGCACACCGTGAGTACAGGCCGCTCGCGAGGGAGATCCTCAAGGAGGCCGGTGACGTCGACGCCGCCGAGGATGAGCTCTACGGCGATGCGCGCGGTGATGAGTTGCCCGTGGCGCTGCGCACCCCGGAGGGGCGGCAGGCTGCTCTGACGACCGCGAAGCGCAAGCTGCGCGACCGGGCAGCCAACGCGGACGCGAACCGCCCGGACGACCTAGAAGCCGTGGTGGCTGAGATCGAGCTTGACGGCGAGGCGATCGTTGCTCGGGTCCAAGGCCGCAAGGGCTGGTTGCGCGAAGGCCGCCAGCAGCTTGACCGCCTGCGCGTGCTAGAGGCCAGGCCGATTCCGCGCTCGCGCCCGGAGCGGCTGCTCGAGGCGGAGCTTCGCCTGCAGGAGGACCTGGCGGTTGAGCGGCACGCGAACCAGGCGTTCGAAACTCATCGCGCGAGCGCCAGGACGCGTGACGGGAAGCGGTTTGGTGCGCGGCCGACGCCCTACACGCCGCCCGAAACGCCGGCGGGAAAGATCAACACCACCGACCTGGACTCGCGCAACGTCAAGACGCCCCGCAGCTACACCCAGGGCTATAACGCGCAGGCCGTCGTCAACGAGCAGCAGATCGTGCTCGCCGCCGAGGTCACCGCCAGCTCACCCGATTTTGGGCATCTCACGCCGATGGTCAACGCGCTGCTGCGCGAGCTGGAAGGGATCGGCGTGACCGAGACGCCAGGGGTCGTGGTCGCCGACGCCGGGTACTGGCACGAGGATCAGATGGACGAGGTCACAAGCGGCGGCATCCCGGTCCTGATCCCGCACGATGCCGGGGACC
>JAXDOA010000480.1:0-2920 GCA_034669125.1 Hyphomicrobiales bacterium | reverse complement strand
AAATGCCGCCACCGCCGATGCCGACGCCCGCACCCTGCTGGTCCAGTACCTGCGCGAGGGGCTTCGTCTGACCGGCACCCATGTGGGTTGCGACACCTCGCAATGCGGCGCCTGCGTCGTGCATGTCGATGGGAAAGCCGTGAAGGCCTGCACGATGTTTGCGTGGGAGGCCGAGGGCAAGACGGTACTAACCATCGAGGGCCTTGCGCAGAACGGCACGCTGCACCCGATGCAGGAAGCGTTCCGCGAAAATCACGGGCTTCAGTGCGGCTTCTGCACGCCCGGCATGATCATGACCGCCGTCGACATGGTGAACCGCAAGGGCCACGACCTCGACGACCAGACGATCCGCCACGAACTCGAAGGCAACATCTGCCGCTGCACCGGCTACCACAACATCGTGAAGTCGATCGCGGCCGGCGCCAAGGCGATGGCGTAAATCTGCCCGAAGAGGCAGTCCAGGAAACATTCAATCGTATCCCGACGGAGGAGACGCCATGAGCGCGACCGGGATCGGCGCGGCAGTCCGCCGCAAGGAAGATTTCAGATTCATCACCGGCAAGGGCCAGTACACCGACGACATCAACCGTCCGGGCCAGACCTACATCTATTTCGTGCGCTCGCCGCACGCGCACGCGAAAATCAAGAGCATCGACAGCGCCGAAGCGAAGGGCATGGCGGGCGTCGTCGCGGTCCTGACCGGCGCTGACCTCGCGAACGACAAGATCGGCAATCTCATCTGCGGCTGGGCGATCTCGTCGAAGGACGGTTCGCCGATGAAGATGTCGGCGCATCCGGCGATCGCCAATGTGAAGGCCTGCCACGTCGGCGATGCGGTCGCGGTGGTGATCGCCGAGACACTGGGACAGGCGAAGGACGCGGGCGAGAAGGTCAAGGTCGACTACGAAGTGCTGCCTGCCGTCGCCGATCCCGCCAAGGCGCAAGCGGCCGGCGCGCCGCTGATCCATGACATCGCGCCGAACAACACGATCTATCAGTGGCACCTCGGCGACCAGAAGGCGACGGAAGTTGCGTTCAAGTCCGCCAACCACGTCACCAAACTCGACATCATCAACAACCGGCTGGTGCCGAATGCGATCGAGCCGCGCGCCGCGCTCGCCGATTACGACGCCGGCAACGACGCGCTGACGCTCTGGAACACCTCGCAGAACCCGCATGTCGCGCGGCTGGTCATCGCGGCGTTCGTCGGCATGGCGCCGGAGCACAAGCTGCGCGTGATTGCGCCGGATGTCGGCGGGGGGTTCGGCTCCAAGATCTTCATCTACCCCGAAGAGGTCGTGTGCCTGTGGGCATCGCGCCGGGTGCGGCGGCCGGTGAAATGGAATTGCGATCGCTCGGAAGCCTTCCTCACCGACGCGCATGGCCGCGACCACGTCACCCACGCCGAGATGGCGTTCGATGCGGAAGGCAAGATCACGGCGCTGCGCGCGAAAACCATCGCCAACCTCGGCGCCTATATGTCGACGTTCTCGTCCTCGGTGCCGACCTATCTCTACGCGACGCTCTTGTCGGGCCAGTACGGCATCCCGAACATCTATTGCGAGGTCGATGCGGTCTACACCAACACCGTGCCGGTCGATGCCTATCGCGGTGCCGGGCGCCCGGAGGCGACCTACGTGGTCGAACGGCTGGTGGAAGCCGGCGCGCGCGAGATGAACCTGGATCCTGCCGACTTGCGCAGGAAGAATTTCATCAAGACTTTCCCGCACCAGACGCCGGTGATCATGGCTTATGACGCGGGCGACTATAACGCCTCGCTGAAGAAGGCCATGGACCTCGCCGACGTGAAGGGCTTCGGCAAGCGCAGGCGCGATTCAGCGCGCAACGGCAAACTGCGCGGGCTCGGCTACTCGACCTATATCGAGGCTTGCGGCATCGCGCCCAGCCAAGCCGTAGGTTCGCTCGGCGCCGGCGTAGGCTTATGGGAATCCGCCGAAGTACGGGTCAACCCGACCGGCTCGATCGAAGTCCTCACCGGCTCGCACAGCCACGGGCAGGGCCACGAGACCACCTTCGCGCAGCTTGTCTCGGAGCGGATCGGCATTCCGATCGAGAACATCTCGATCGTGCACGGCGACACCGACAAGGTGCAGTTCGGCATGGGTACCTACGGCTCGCGCTCCGGCGCGGTCGGCATGTCGGCGATCGTCAAGGCGCTCGACAAGGTCGAGGCCAAGGCCAAGAAGGTCGCGGCCTTCATGCTCGAAGCGGCCGAAGGCGACATCGAGTTCAAGGACGGCAAGTTCACCGTCGCCGGCACCGACAAGGCGGCGGCGTGGGGCGATGTCGCGCTCAATGCCTACATTGCGCACAAGTTCACCGGCGCGGAACTCGAACCGGGCCTGAAGGAAGGCGCGTTCTACGATCCGACCAACTTTACATTCCCAGCCGGCTGCCACATCTGCGAGGTCGAGATCGACACCGAGACCGGCAACACCGAAGTGGTCGCGTGGACCGCGGTGGACGATTTCGGCGTGGTGATCAACCCGATGATCGTCGAAGGCCAGGTGCACGGCGGCATCGCGCAAGGGCTCGCGCAGGCGCTGTTCGAGGAAGTCGTCTACGACGACCGCGGACAGCTGCTCACCGGCACGCTGATGGACTACGCGATCCCGCACGCGGAACAGGTGCCGCACTACGAGCTCGACCACACCGTCACCGCGACGACGGTCAACCCGCTTGGAATCAAAGGCATCGGCGAAGCCGGGACAATCGGTTCGACGCCTGCGGTCGCCAACGCGGTGATCGACGCGCTCGCGCCGTTCGGCGTCGTGCACCTCGACATGCCGCTCAAACCCGAGAAGCTCTGGGCCGCGATGCAGGCCACGCCGTCGAACGGGAGCGTGAAATGATTCCGGCAGCCTTCGACTATGTTCGCGCGACCAGCGTCGAGGAAGCG
>JAXDOA010000479.1:0-4199 GCA_034669125.1 Hyphomicrobiales bacterium | reverse complement strand
AAACTCGGCATCCGACAGCGCAACGTCGATCGTGCCGTTGACGGCGTCGATCGTGATCATGTCGCCATCGCGCAGATGCGCGATCGGTCCGCCGAGCGCCGCTTCCGGGCCGACGTGGCCGATGCAGAAGCCCCGCGTCGCACCGGAGAAGCGCCCGTCGGTGATCAGTGCGACCTTGCCGCCGGTGCCTTGGCCCGTCAGCGCCGCCGTGGTGGACAGCATCTCGCGCATGCCGGGGCCGCCGCGCGGGCCCTCGTAGCGGATGACGAACACGTCGCCTTCTTAGTAGGCGCGCGTCTTGACCGCCTCGAAACAGGCTTCCTCGCCGTCGAAGCAGCGCGCCGGACCGGTGAACTTGAGCGTCTTCAGCCCGGCGACCTTCACGATCGCGCCTTCCGGAGCCAGATTCCCTTTGAGGCCCACGACGCCACCGGTGACGGTGATCGGATCGTTGGCCGGACGCACCACGTCCTGGTTGGGATTCCACTTCACGGACTTCAGGTTCTCGGCGATGGTTCGCCCCGTGACGGTGATGCAGTCGCCATGCAGGAAGCCGTGGTCGAGCAGCGTCTTCATCAGGAGCGGTATGCCGCCTACTTCGAACATGTCTTTGGCGACATAACGGCCGCCCGGCTTCAAATCCGCGATATACGGTGTCTTTTTAAAGACCTCGGCCACATCGAACAGCGTGAAGTCGATCCCGCATTCATGCGCGATGGCCGGAAGGTGCAGCGCCGCATTGGTCGAGCCGCCCGAGGCCGCGACCGTGGCGGCAGCGTTTTCAAGGGCTTTGCGGGTGACGATGTCGCGCGGACGCAGGTTCAGCTTGATCAGATCCATGATCTGTTCGCCGGCCGCCATGCAAAACCGGTCGCGAATCTCGTAAGGGGCCGGCGCGCCGGCCGAATAGGGCAGCGCAAGGCCGATCGCCTCGGACACGGTCGCCATGGTGTTCGCGGTGAACTGCGCGCCGCACGCGCCGGCCGAGGGGCAGGCCACCTGCTCCATCTCGTCCAAATCCTCGTCCGACATGTCGCCGACCGAGTGCTTGCCGACCGCCTCGAACATGTCCTGCACGGTCACGATCTGGCCGCGGAAATTGCCGGGCAGAATCGAGCCGCCGTAGATGAAGATCGACGGCACGTTGAGGCGCACCATCGCCATCATCATGCCGGGCAGAGACTTGTCGCAGCCGGCGAGCCCGACGAGGCCGTCATAGCCGTGGCCGCGCATGGTGAGTTCGACGGTGTCGGCGATCGCCTCGCGCGAGGGCAGCGAGGCCCGCATGCCGGCATGCCCCATCGCGATGCCGTCGGTGACCGTGATGGTGCAGAACTCGCGCGGGGTGCCTTGCGCGGACGCGACGCCCTTCTTCACCGCCTGCGCCTGGCGCATCAGCGAGATGTTGCAGGGCGCGGCCTCGTTCCAGCAGCTCGCGACGCCGACGAATGGCTGATGGATCTGCTCGGTAGTCAGACCCATGGCGTAATAGTACGAGCGGTGCGGGGCCCGCGCAGGGCCTTCCGTCACATGCCGGCTCGGCAGCCGAGCCTTGATGCTGGTCTTGGCGTCCATCGGCCTTTGGGGCCCCCCGGCCCTACGCAGGTAAACACGACTTGGCAGCGCGCCAGTTGCTGATGCGCAACGCAGCTTTGGACCTGCGGGCGCTTGGCGGCGTGGCGTTACGTTTGGTCTCGTGGAGTTCTATGGCTAAATCGCGGCGCAACGCGGCGGCCTGGCCTGAGTCTCTCGAATTCATGTTAATCTGTTGCAATCGCGCCACAGACTGTGTGTGCGCAATGCATCATTCGCGCGGCTCCGTCGTGCCAACGAAAAGGGGCGGGCCTCTCGACCCGCCCCCCAATAATCGCTCTGTCGTGCGCTACCCGCCCTGCTCGCACGAGGTGTAGCGACCGTAGCCTTCGTCGGTGAAGCAACTGTTCGGCGCCTGGTAGACAGCACTCGGGAGCGGCGACCAGGCCGGATGGATCGGCAGGCCGACACTATCGGGAGAGGATGAGGAGGATTCAGTTGGCGCCGGGGCGGCGCGCTTGTGGCGGGTCGCGGCAGCAGCAGGAGCCACGACGCTTGCCGCAATGACGGCAGCGACGCTGACGGTGATGAGACGCGTGAAGTTCGAACGCATGGGTCGGTCCCTCGCAGAGTTCTCGTCGCGCCCACGCGGGCTCTAGCCGGACGCCGTATCACACGCCTCTCAATTACCTGTGACAATCTGACGCAGATATTCATAAACCATTCAAACAACTGAAGAATTCAAGCCAATTCCACGTGGCACAGACAGCAGCCATGCGTGAAGCGCGGGCCGGAAAGCGGCCGAATTGGCATCGCCGGCAACTCCGAACACCGATGGTTGATCGACAAAGATCAAATTGCCTACGATTGATCCTGGAGTGGCAAGGATTGGCCGGGGGCGTTCCATGAGATTTTGCACGACAAAGCGCGCGTTGCGCGTCGCGTACCATGCGGCTTACCTCGCAAGACGCATCGGTCCTTTGGCGTGTTGGGCGTGGGTCATCGCATTCGCACCTGCGGCACCCGCGCAGGCGGCCGAGGCAGTGGCCGACTACTGTGCCGGTCTCACCGTGCTCGACGCCGTAAAGGCCCGCACTCAGCCGACGCCGTTCGACGTGGAAATCAGCAGCGACAAGCTTCCGGGTGGCGGCGCCGCCTGGATCACGCTCGCCGACAAGGCGTTCGCGAATTTTTCTCAGGCCAAATTCTGTATTCGCGGATTCTGGCGCCCGAGGAATGCAGATTTCACATACAAACCGGTATCGATCCACGAAATCTATCTCGTCGAAAAGTCCAACCCTCCAGAAATCAAGATCGTCTTCGGCGTCGAGCCCATCAGAGAGAAGAACCGCTTCCGCATTTTCAGCAGCGATGCCGAGTACGTGTTCATCGGCCGGCTCGACACGACCCCCAGCACGCCCCCCAACGCCGCCGCCAGCAAGATCGATTTCAGCTACAGGCTGGAGACGAAAGTCAGCCATCCAAAGGCGAGCAAGATCGCGGCCATCGTGTTCGTCGTTATCGTTTATCTGCTGCTCGCCCGGATCACCTACGTGCCAAAAGAATTCGAAGGTTTGAAGGAGATGAGTTGGTACGCGTTCCTTCTCAGCCCGATCCGGCTCACGGCCGGGACCTTCGGCGAAGCGAGCATCTCGCAGCTCCAGATCGTGCTGTTCACATTTATTACCGCCGGCCTCCTGTTCTACCTCTGGCTCCGCACAGGCCTGCTCGGGAACATCTCGTCGGACCTGCTCGCCCTGCTCGGGATCAGCGCGCTCGGAGCCGTGGGCGCCAAGTTTACGGCCGTGCTCAAATCCGATCTCGACAAGGACGTGAACCGGTACTTGATCGCCAAGGGCTGGTTCAGATGGGATAAGACGAAGTCGGTCGACAGCGCGAAGTTCAGGCAGCTTCTGATGACCGGCGGCCGGCTCGACGTCTACAAATTCCAGATCGCGATCTTCACCCTCATCGTGGCGGCCTATGTGATCACGTCGGGCGCGAACGATCTGGGCGAAGTCAAGATCTCCGAAACGATGCTCTATCTCATCGGCATCAGCCAGGGCATCTACGTCGCCGGCAAGGCGATCTCCGACCGCAAGACCGCGCTCGAGGAGGCGGTCAAGACGATGCAGGCCGCTGAAAAAACCGTGAAGGAGCTGACGCCAAAAATTCGCGATGCCAAAGCGGCCGGAACGCCCGATCAGACGGCGGAAGCCCAGCTCCTGGCGAAAAAAGATGAATACCACAAGGCCGCCACCACTGCGGCCGAAGACTTCATGGAGCTTTACGCGGTCGACGCTCCGAAAGACCCTGCCGACGAAGACAAGCTGGCGCCCTCGGTTCTGGAGCCGCAGACCGCGTGAAAAAACGCCGTGACGGTTGAACGCCGCCGATAGCAGCCGCTGCTTCAATCGTCACATGTTCAGCACGCGCCCGTAGGCATCCAGCACCGCCTCCTTCATCGTCTCCGAGATGGCTCCCTTCGCCGCAACACTAGAACAAGGCAGCGTTATTCGAGAGCCTACTTTTTTCCCTTTGGCGTAGCCGGCTTCGTCTCAGAGCCGGCATCGTCCCCATCTTTTTTGTCCCGTGGCTTCTCAAATGAACTTTCAAATCGGGACAAGTCGAGGCCCTCCTCCTTAGCGAAGTCGCGCTGCAGCTTC
>JAXDOA010000478.1:0-2961 GCA_034669125.1 Hyphomicrobiales bacterium | reverse complement strand
GGGTCCAGTAGCCGACCATCTGGCGCTGGATTGCGACTTCGACCCCGGTCGGCTGGTACCCGCCAGGGAAAAGAAACGCATGTTCGATGGTATGCGAGACTCCGTTCGCCTTCAGCGCGGCATCGTTTTCCAGGGCCTGCGTGAAGAAGTAACGATAAACCGGCTCCTTCTGCATTTTGGAGAACGCCCGCGCCACGCGCCGGCTCTGGCAGGTGAACTCCGAGTCAGTTGTGACCTGCATGAAGGCCAACCGAGGCGTCGAATAGGACTTCGCCGGATAGTTCGCGAGAATGCGCTCGCGCGAGGCCACGCCGAACACCCTGTCGATCGCTGCAGCATAGCTCGCGTCGTCTGTCACCTGTCCGGCGCTATTCGCCCACCCCAGGGTCTCCTGGGACGTGGTGCCGATGATCACCGGCATCGTCGGGTACTTGCCTTCCGTGATCAGCTTGAGCGGCTGATCGGGAAAGATATGACCGTCTAAGTTGGGTCCGTAGAGGCGCGGCAGCACCGTGAACGTCCCGGGCACCGCCGAGACAATGTCGAGAACGCTCTTGCCGCGCAGGCAGGCAGCGATATCGGCCGCGCTTTTGCAGCCCACCGCGGTCGCGACCCTCGCACCCGTGCCTTTCCGTGCATCGTCCAGCGTCTGAATCTCGCAACCCATCGGCACACTGCTTTGCATGGCGACGCCGTGAATCAGTCCGTGCGTGAGCGGCGAGGTCATGAGCGCGCAGATGTTGCCGCCACCCGCGGAGGTGCCGAACAGGAAAATCTTGTTCGGATCGCCGCCGAACGCTGCGATATTCGCCCTGAGCCAGCGCAACATGGCGATCTGGTCGAGGCTGCCGTAGTTGCCTGAAATTTTCTCCGGCCGTTCGGCGTCCAGCGCGGGATGCGCCAGGAAGCCGAGGACGCCAAGCCGCAAATTGTAGCTGACGAACACCACGCCCTGGTGAACGAGTTTCTCGCCGCTGTAGGTGAGGCCGCCGTAACCGGGCGTTCCTTGCCCCGAAAAAGAATGATTGCCGCCGCCGGTCAGCCACACCATGACCGGCAGCGCCTGCGCCGGCTTCACCCGCGGCCGCCACACGTTGACGGTCAGGCAATCCTCGTCGCCTCTGACCTCCTGCCCGATGATCTGCGGACAGATCGCGCCAAAACGGCTGCCGTCGCGCACGCCCGACCAAGGCTCGGCGGCCTCCGTCGGCTTCCAGCGCAGCAGTCCGACCGGCGGCCGAGCATAGGGAATGCCCTTGAACGCAAGCATGTCGCCTTCAGCAACGCCGCGGACTGCGCCCTGTTGCGTACAGGCGATGTCTGGCTCATTGGCCGTGCAGTTCGGCGCCTGCGCCGAAGCGGTTGCAGCGGTCATAGCGAACAGAAAAAGTGCGAACATTTTTGTCGGATGCAACATCGGCATATCCTTTCACTTAACCCGCACGCCAATAATACCCCGAGAGAGTCTATCTGCCTTTGTCGGGTCAATCGCACCAACCCATGAAAACACGCTCGCTCTTCCGCATGTCTCCTGAGGCCATCTTTCGACGGTTTCGCGAAGTCCGCGCAATGTCCGTTATCCTCCGATAGCGACCGGACAGCGGACATGCCAGCAGGTCGCATTGGGGCCATCTCCGGACATGGCCCGGTCATATTGCGCCGCTCTCAGAACTTCCAGCTGAACTTGCCCTTGGCGGCGTGGTCGTGGACGTTGCGGGCGAGCTGGCCGACGTAGGAGACGCCGACGGTCGCGTTGCGGCCGATGGCAAGGTCGAGACCGGCCTCGGCGAGCAGGCTGTCGCGCGCGATCGGCACACCCGCGACGACGAACGGCACCGGCGCCGCGATGAAGGTGAGCCGCGCCTCCGGCGTCACGTCGGTGAACGCGTGCTGCCAGGCAACGGAGGCGCGCGGCACCAGCATCATGTCGGTGGCAAGTGGGATCATGCTGGCGGCGCGAATGCCGAGCGTCGAATAGCCAACCTCGAATGCGTTTGCCGCAACGGCGAGCGCCGCGGCCCCGCCGCGTTCGTTGAACGCGTCGGTCTTCAGATGCACGAGGGCCGCGCCGGCGAACGGCTCGACCGCGACCTTGCCGAACGCGAAGCCATAACCCGCCTCGCCGAAGATTTGACCCGTGCCACCGTTGTAGTGCGCCGTCGCGCGGTCGAAGAAGCCCGGGAACGCGATGGTGCGGTCGGTGTCGATGGTGTGCCACGCATAGGCGCCGCCTGCGCGCAGGCTGAGCGCGCCGAAGCGCCAGCCGCCGTAGCCCATCAGGTGCCCGGTTTCGACGATCGAGCTTCCGCGCCCGTCGAGCGCATACTTCGAACCGGTATATCCCGCCGCGATGCCGAGCCGGCCGTCGCTGCCGACGCGCGTGTCGACACCGGAGAAGAAGCCCGCGAGATCGCGCTGCAGCGCAGCCGCGTTGCCGTCGCCGTCGAACTTGCCGCGCGCGCCGAAGCCCTGTGCCCAGAACACGACATCGTAACCCGGCTGCGAGGCCATCGGCGGCGCTTTGGTGACGATCGGCGATTTGCCGTAGGCGAGCGCGCTGTTGGGGTCCTCACCGTTCTGGAACGCCATCGGTCCGCCCATCGAGAGCGAGGCCATGCTGGCCTCCCCACCGTACGACGCTTGCCGCAGGCGCCCGAGCACGGCCGAGCGCGCGTAGAGACTTTCGTCCACCAGCACGCCCGCGGTCGAGGCGTGCACTTCGCCGGACAACTGGTCGAGCGCGCCGGGAAGCTGTGCGAGCGAAAGGTTGTACAGCGGCGAGATGTTGGGACGACCGCTATTAAATGCGGCGTCCTGCGCGGCCGCGACGGCCCTCTGGTTGAACGTGTTGCCGACGAGCGTGTTCATCGTCGGCGCGATCTGGGAGGTGAGCGTCACCAGCAGCGCATCGGTCGCAGTGTAGCTGAGGCTGGCGCTGAGCGTCGCCGGCAGGCCACTCGT
>JAXDOA010000477.1:0-4390 GCA_034669125.1 Hyphomicrobiales bacterium | reverse complement strand
GAAAGAGAGATATGCGCCGGGCCCCAAGCCCTCGACGGCTTCGCCGATCGGCCAGTCCTTCGTCGCATCGCCCATGCCGAGCATGCGGCCGATCGATTGCGTGACCGACTTGAAATTCGCCTCGCCGGCCTCTGCATAGAACAGCGAGCCCGCTTCCGCCTTGTCGAGCGCCAGCAGGAAGAGATCGACCACGTCCGCGACATGTACGTGGCCCCAGATGTTCAGCCCACGCCCGACGTGGCGCGGCACGCCGTGCTTCTTCGCGACATCGATCAGTTTTGGCAACTGAACGCTGATGCCGGCGACCCCGATACCGCGCCCGTAGATCAGTGTCGGCCGGATCACGATTCCGCGAACGTCCTCGGAATCGAGCACCTGCTCGTCGATCGCGACACGCGTCGCTTTCTCGGGCTCTGGCGTGAACGCCGAGTCCTCGTCGTAAATCTCCTCGCGCGCCTCGCCGTTGTCGTAGGTGCCGACCACGCTCGATCCGCTCGTCTGGATCAGCGTCTTTCCACTTCCTTTCAGCCCATCGAGCAGCGCGTGGGCAACGAACGCGTTGTCCGAATTCGCCGCGTTTATGACGGCGTCCACGCGCCTGCAGACCTCGATGACCGGCGAGTAGGCGTTGATATCGCCCGCGACCGGCTCGATTCCGCGCTTCTTCAATGCAGCCGCGGCGTCGTCTGAGCGGGCAAGCCCGAGCACCTCGTGCCCGGCTTCCAGCAATTTGGTCGATACCGATCCGCCGATGTAGCCTGTCGCGCCTGTAACAAAGACCTTCATTTTCAATTTCCGGTTGGTGCCGCCGCATGGGCGCTTGTGCGCCCTTGACATGATAGCGGCGATGACCGGGAATTGACACAAGCGTGGAACGCGCAGACGTCCGCGCGTATTGAACAAAAGGGGAGGCGCATGATCCGTAGCATCAGGATACTCGTCGTCGCGGCGCTGGCCGCGGCCAGTCTCGTATTGGGCTTGTCCGGCCCGGTACGCGCCGCGTTTCCCGAGCGGCCGATCACACTGATCGTGCCGTGGGCCGCCGGCGGTGGCACGGATGCGGTCGCGCGGCAGGTTGCCATGATGCTGGAGCGCGATTTCAAGCAGCCGGTCAACGTCGTCAATCGCACCGGCGGCTCGGGCGTGGTCGGTCACACCGCAATCGCGTCGGCGCCGGCCGATGGCTACACGTTCGGGCTCATCACGCTCGAGATCAACCAGATGCACTGGGTCGGTCTGACCGACCTGACATGGGAAGGCTTCACGCTCCTCGCCCTCGTCAATCAGGACCTCGCCGCCCTCTTTGTGAAGACAGATTCGCAGTTCAAGTCGGCGAGGGAGCTGTTCGCGCACATCAAGGCGAACCCCGGCAAGGTGGTGGCGTCGGGCTCGGGGCAGGGCGGAAGCTGGCACGCGGCGCTCGCCGGCCTGATGGAGCTTGAGGGCCTTCCGCCGAACTCGATCCGATGGGTGCCGGCGACGGGTGCCGCGACCGCGTTGACCGATCTCGCGGCCGGCGGTGTCGAATTCGTCTCCTGCTCGTTGCCGGAGGCCGAGGCGCTGGTCAAGGCGGGGCGCATCCGCCCTCTTGTTTTCATGTCGCCGAAGCGCGCCGCGAACTTCCCGGACGTTCCGACGACCGAGGAGGCGCTCGGCCAGAAGTGGCACAAGGGCGTGTGGCGCGGCTTCGCTGCCCCAAAGGGGCTCCCGAAGGAGATAGCCGCGCAGTACGAGACCGCGATCAAGAAGATCTGGGACAGCGCCGAGTTTCAGGAGTTCATGAACAAGCGCGGCTTCGACCTGGTCTACGCGGATTCGGCGAAGTTCGCAGAGTTCATGAAGACCGACAACGAGGACAACGGCAAGACGCTGAAGTCGCTCGGGCTCGCGAAGAAGTAACCATCCCGGAGAAGGGCGCTGCGCAGCCGCGCGGCGCCCTTATCTCATGCGCGGTCAGTCCAGCGGCTTGAGCGGCAACGTGCCGTCCGGAACCGGCACCTCGGCGACGTTAAGCGTCATCGAAACAGCCGTGTAGTATCCGCTCACGCCGATGAGATCGATCACGCCCTGTTCGCCGAACAGCGCCTTGGCGCGCTTGAACGTCGCGTGGTCGACTTTCTTGCTGCGGTGCAGCTGAGTACAGAAATCATACACCGCCGCTTCATCCTCTTTCATGTTCGATGGGCGCTTGCCGGCCGCAAGCTCCTCGGCGATCTTCGGATCGAGCCCGGCCTTCATCGCCAGCGCATGATGCGCGTACCATTCGTATTGCGAGGTCCATTCGCGTGCCGTGATCAGGATCGCGAACTCGTTGAGGTGTTTCGGGATCGAGCTTTTGAACCGGATCTGCTCGCCGACTGCCTGAATCTTCAGCCCGAACTCGGGGCTGCGCATCCAGGCATTGAACGGGCCGCGTTTCAGCACGTGGTTGGCGGCATCGCCGCCATAGTTCTGCGCGCGGGGCCCCGAGATGATCGTCTCGAACAGCTTCTTCTGCTCAGCATTCATCTGGTCGGGCGGAATGATCGGAAAGCGGTCTTCGGCGCGAGACATGTTGATTCCCGTTATCAATGTGAATGCGATGGCGAAAATGACTCTCATGGCGTCCTCCCTTGCCGGGCTTACGCACCCGTTCGGTCGGGGGATTGTCTCGCCTGGATCGAGGCGGCGCAATCGCGCCACGAGCCTAGGAGCTCTGCGCCGGGGGCGTACTGGTATTTGTGTTGGCGGCATCCGGAGCGGTCGCGACGTTCGCGACCGGCTGCGCGACCTTGGAGCCGAAATACACCGCGTTGCTGATTCCCATGAGGATCTGGAAACCCTGCGGGATTTCCGGAATGACGTAGGTCGTCAGCACGCGCATCACGACGAATGAGGCGGTGACGAGCGTGAAATACAGCATCTGCACGCGCGTGATGTCCATCTCGCGCTTGCCGTTGACGTCGTTGACGATAAGGTCGGACCAGCGCGGCTTGCGCGGCTCCGACGCGCCGGTTGGGTTTGGCGCCTGTGCGTTGTCGTGCAGCTTCGTGCCGACCGATACGGCGCCGGAAATGCCGAGCAGCACCAGCGTGCCGCTCGTGACTTCGATCAGTTCGCCAGAGAGCACCATGACGTAAACCGCGGAGGCGGCGACCACGAACGTCCACAGCACCAGCTGCAACTGCGACAGGCTGGCGTAACCGTCCGGCGTGGTGATGAGGCGGATCACCGGATCGAGGTCGCCGTAGCCGAAGCGCTTGAGTCGGCGGTGGCCGATGACGCTCAACACCGCGAATGCGGCGAGTACGGTCGATAGCGCAATCAGCACGGCCCAGAATGGATTGCTGACGCCGATCAGATGAGACACGTCGGCCGCCACCAGCAGGCTGCCGTCGAGATTCTTGCCGAGCACGAGAATGCGCACGTCGGCGAGCGGCACGAGATAGAGACCCGCAAACTCGCCGTCGCCGCTAAAGCGCGGCGGCGCTTTGGGCAGATTCAGCGGCACGACCACGGTAATCTTCAGCAACCGGCCGGCGTCGGTGAGATCGAGGTGCGTCGGCCGCGCCGTGGTGTAGCGGTCCTGCCGCTCGCCGGTGCGCTTCCAGCGGAAGCATACCAGCACCAGCGCGTCGGACGGAATCTGGGTGAAGCTGCGGATCGTGAACGTGATTTCGCCGCCCGGCGGCTGCCAGTTCTTCTGCTGGCCCGGCTGCTCCGGAACCATGCTGGCGCCGCCGGCGCTGACCGGCCTTTCCACGGTGTTGCAGCCGCCGCCGTCGACGCTGGTCATGGCCGCGGGCTTTGGCGCCGCCACTGGGGGGGCTGGCGCCGGCGGCGGGGGCTGCGCGCCCGCGGCGCTGGCGAGCCCCAGCAGCACCGCAACGGCCGCGGCCTGCCGCGTCCATGACACTCGCATCGCCCGCCACCGCATGTCCCGCCCCGCTGCCGTTGCCACCGCCATACTATTGGAGATTGCAGGCGACACAACGCCAGTGGGCGGGACGGCCGTTGAGGCGAACTCACGGCATCGGGACTTCGCCGACGTCCTTCGGAACCTTGTAGCCCTTCTGCACGGCGGGGCGATTCGCGATCGCCACGTACCAGCGCTTCTCGTTCGGATACTGGTTCATGTCGATCGTCTGCCATTCGAAGCGCGAGATCCACGGCCAGATCGCGATGTCGGCGATCGAATAGTCGTCGGCGACGAACTCGTGCGCGGCGAGCCGCCGGTCGAGCACGCCGTAGAGCCGGTGCGCTTCCTTCAGGTAGCGCTCCTCAGCGTAGGGCGCCTTGCCCTTGTTGTATTTCACGAAGTGATGAACCTGCCCGAGCATCGGACCCGGTCCGCCCATCTGCCACATCAGCCATTCGATCGTGCGGTAGCGTTTCTCGCCTTCTTTCGCGA
>JAXDOA010000476.1:0-3797 GCA_034669125.1 Hyphomicrobiales bacterium | reverse complement strand
TCGGGCCGACATAGTAGAAGCCGAGCTCCTCGAACATGGTGCCGCCGGTCAGGAAGCCGCGCGCGTATTCCTCGACACGCAGCGCTTTCTTCTCCAGGCCCTTCGGCATCTTGTGGGCGAGCTGCTTGCCAATGTCGCGCAGCGACATGTAGGTGCGGCCGGAAATCAGCCGCGCCAGATAGCCCGACAGTGCGCCGACCGGCGGCGCGATCGACATGTCGTTGTCGTTGAGGATGACGATCAGGCGTGAGTCCATCGCGCCGGCATTGTTCATCGCCTCGTAGGCCATGCCGGCGGTCATCGCGCCGTCGCCGATCACCGCGATGACGTTGTTGTCCTTGCCGGCGAGATCGCGCGCGACCGCCATGCCGAGGCCGGCCGAAATCGAGGTGGAGGAATGCGCGGCGCCGAACGGGTCGTATTCGCTCTCGGCGCGCTTGGTGAATCCGGAGAGGCCGCCGCCCGTGCGCAAGGTGCGGATGCGATCGCGCCGCCCGGTCAGGATCTTGTGCGGATAGGCCTGATGACCGACGTCCCACACGATGCGGTCGTTCGGCGTATCGAACAGGTAATGCAGCGCGACAGTCAGCTCGACCACGCCGAGACCGGCGCCGAGATGGCCGCCCGTGATCGAGACAGCGTCGATCGTTTCCTGACGCAGTTCGTCGGCGAACTGGCGCAGCTGACTTTCGTCAAGGCGGCGGAGCTCTTCCGGGGTTTGTACTTGGTCGAGCAGCGGCGTTTTCGAGTCTGACACGCTCGTTTCTCCACGCATTGTCCCGGCCTGCAAGGGGCCGGAAAGGCGTAATATTTACCGTGCCTTACACCATAAGGAAGACAAAGCGCAAATCAGGCTTAACTGTGCCGGGGCCGGCAATTTGGCTAAGCCATTGATCCAGCGATAAGGTCGCGGGAACCCGGCGGGAGAGCACTGCGTTTCATCTCTTCCGATATCGCCTCAACCGCTGAGTATTCATCATGGCGCCGCGCCCGGTCTGGAAGGGTTATCTCAAGCTCTCGCTCGTCTCCTGTTCGGTCGCGATGTACACCGCAACGAGCACATCGAGCCGCACTCGCCTGAACATCATCAACCGCGAAACCGGCAACCGCATCCGCAATCAGGCGATCGATTCCGAGACCGGCGATGTGGTCGAGAGCGAGGATAAGGTCAAGGGATACGAAGACCATGGCAAATATGTGCTGCTGGAAGAAGAGGAGCTCGACGAGGTCGCGCTTGAGTCCACGCACACCATCGATATCGACCAGTTCGTGCCGCGCGAAGCGGTCGACGAGATTTATCTGGATGAGTCCTTTTACCTCGTGCCGAACGAAGAGGTCGCCTATGAGGCCTTCGCGGTCATCCGCGAGGCCATGCGCAAGAAGGGGTGGGTCGGCTTGGGGCGCGTGGTGACTCACCGGCGCGAGCGCTTGTTGATGTTGCGGTCGCGCGGCAAGGGTATCCTTGCGACGGCGCTGCGCTACAAGAACGAAGTGCGCGACGAGGCCGACTATTTCGACGACATCCCGGATGTGAAAGTCCCGCCCGACATGGTCAAGCTGGCCGAGCACATCCTCGAGCAGAAGAAAGGCCAATTCGATCCCGGCAAGTTCGAGGATCGCTACGAGGACGCACTGCAGGCGCTGATCAAGGCGAAGCGCGCCGGCAAGGAGCCGCCGGCCGCGCCCACCCCGAAGCCGTCCAATGTGATCAACCTGATGGATGCGCTGCGGCGCAGCGTGAAGGGCGACAAGAGCGGCGGGAGCGCGACGCGGGCGAAACCGTCTGGCCGGCGGACGGCCACTGCAAAGAAGAAAACCGCGAAGCAGAAGCGCCTGAAGCGCGCGAGTTGAACCCGTGGCTCTGGAAAAGTATCGCAAGAAACGCTCATTCGACGTCACCGCCGAGCCGCGCGGGCGGAAAGGCAAGCGCGGCGGGGATGCGTTCGTCATCCAGAAGCATGCGGCCTCGCGCCTGCATTACGACCTGCGGCTCGAGCACGACGGCGTGATGAAAAGCTGGGCGGTGACGCGCGGCCCTAGTTTGGTGCCGGGTGAAAAACGGCTGGCCGTACACGTCGAAGACCATACGATCGAATACAACAATTTCGAGGGCACGATTCCCAAAGGCCAGTATGGCGGCGGGACCGTGATGATCTGGGATCGCGGCCGCTGGAGCCCGGAAGGCGATCCGGGCCGCGCCTTGGCGAAAGGCCACCTCGATTTCACGCTCGAAGGCCAAAAGCTCAAAGGCCGCTGGCATCTGGTGCGCATGCGCAAGCGGCCGGGCGAGCGGCAGGAGCCCTGGCTGCTGATCAAATCCGACGACGAGGCCGCGCGCGGCCCGAAGGACCCCGACATCCTGGAAGAGAAGCCGCGCTCCGTCGTGAGCCGCCGCACCATGGAAGGCATCGCGAAGGCGAACGACGCGGTGTGGCAGTCGAACCGCTCGGCCGGCGAAAATGTGGAGACGATCGGCAAGACGAAGAAGGCCAAGACCTCGAAAGCGGCAGCGCGTCCCGCGAAGAAAACCGCCAACACAGCGAAAACCAAAGCAAAATCGCGCGCTGCACTCGCCACGGCCGAAGTCCTGCGCGAGCCGGCACGCCGCAAAGGCAGCCCCCTGCCCGATTTCGTGCCGCCGCAGCTCGCGACGCTGCACGATAGCGCGCCGGACAACACCGAGTACGTCCACGAGGCGAAATTCGACGGCTACCGCCTGCAGGCGCGGCTCGACAGCGGCAAGGTGAAGCTCCTGACGCGCAAGGCGCTCGACTGGGCGCACAAGTTCAAGCCGGTCGCCGAGGCGATCGCAAAGCTCGATGCCGACACCGCGCTGATCGACGGCGAGGTCGTGGTCGAACAGGACGGTGTCAGCAATTTCTCGTCGCTGCAAGATGCGCTCAAGACCTCCAAGACCAACTTCGTCTACTACGTGTTCGACCTGCTGCATCTCGACGGCGTGGACCTGACCGGCAAGCCGCTCATCGAACGCAAGGCCGCGCTGGAAAAGCTCGTCAAGAGCGCCGGCCGCGACAGCATCGTCCGCTACAGCGATCACTTCGAGATCCCGGGCTCGCAGATGCTCGCCCATGCCTGCAAGCTGAACCTCGAAGGCGTGATCTCGAAGCGACGCGACGCACCCTATCGCTCCGGCCGCAGCGACGACTGGGTCAAGTCGAAGTGCCACGCGAACCAGGAATTCGTCGTCGTCGGCTACAAGGACGCCTCGCACCTGAAAGGTGCGATCGGCGCGCTCGTGCTCGGCTATAACGAGAACGGCAAGCTGCGTTACGCGGGGCGCTCGGGTACCGGCTATTCGATGGAGACGGCGCGCGACCTCTGGAAGAAGCTGCAGCCGCTCCGCCGCAAGGAGCCGGCCTTCGGGAAAGTCCCCGAGGAAGAACGCGGCCGCAAAGCCATCTGGGTCGACCCGAAGCTGGTCGCGGAAGTCGAGTTCACCGGCTTCACGGCGCAGGGACACGTGCGCCACGCCGCGTTCAAGGGCCTGCGCGAGGACAAGCCCGCGAAGGAAGTCGTGCAGGAGACGCCGATGCCGACGAAGACGAAAACCTCAAAGGCGAAGAAAACCGCGCCGGCGAAGAAGGTGGCGAAACGCGCCGCACCGGCAGCGAGAGAAGCTGGCCATGGCGCGGTGAAGTTCACTCACCCCGAGCGCACCTATTGGACCGACCCCGATATCACCAAGCAGGATCTCGCGGACTACTACACCTCGGTATGGGACCTGATCGAACCGCATGTTGTGAACCGTCCGCTCGCGCTGGTGCGCTGCCCGGACG
>JAXDOA010000475.1:0-4155 GCA_034669125.1 Hyphomicrobiales bacterium | reverse complement strand
GTCGCGCGCCGAGACCGATCCGAACAACTGGCCCGTCTCGGAAGCCTGGCGCTGCACCACGAAGCTCTTCCCGTTGAGCTTGCCGCCGATGCCCTCGGCCTCGGACTTGAGCTCGAGGTTGCGCGCTTCGAGCTGCACCTTCATGCCCTCGAACTTGGAACGATTGTCCTTGGTGGCGCGCAGCGCCTTGCCCTGGGGCAGCAGGAAGTTGCGCGCAAAGCCGTCCTTCACGCGCACGACCTCGCCCATCTGTCCGAGCCTGCCGACGCGTTCGAGCAAAATGACTTCCATGGTGTCTCTCCGTTGTTGTCTTAGAGCTAAATGCGGTTGATCGGTCCGGGTGGGGATGGCGGCTTACGGCTGGCGACGCGGGCGCGCAGCGCCACCATGGTTTCGATCAGCCCGAGGAACGACATCAGGACGATCGGCCAACCGAACAGGCCGACTGAGAAATAAAGCCCGGTCAGCATGAAGCCGCGGCCGGTGACGCCGGCCGTCACGGCATGAAGGACCGCGAAACCAAGCAGCGCAAAGGCGAGCAGCAGGCTCGCGGTGAAGATGCCGCTCGCAAGGCCGATGAGATCGGGGAGAAACGTACCGGCGACCGCGATCGCCAGCACGGTCGCGGCAAACGGTGGAAACGTCATCTGCGCGATTTGCGGCCAGGGCCGCTTGAGCCGGCCGGAGATGCGCACGATCAGCGCCGCGAGCCAGAGATTGAGCAGGCTGGTCGTGGTCAGCGCGAACGCCTTCATCGGCGGAACGATGAGCACAAGGATATCGAGCAGCCGCTCGGGGTCTTTGACGCTTGGAAGCTGCAGCGGGGAATTGGCGGGAGAGCCGGAGAGGAATCGCAACGCGCGCTCAAGCTCGCGCCGCAGCCCGGCCTGTACCTGGCCGGCGTCGAAGCCGTAGCGCAGCATCGTCACCAGCACGATCAGCGCCGCCGCGATCGCCGTCCACACCACAATGCGGCCGACCGGATACCATTCGACCGCTGCGGGATCGGCGCCGGTGGCGGGACGCGCCAGCAGCACCAGATAACCGATCCACCAGGCCGGCAGACCGATCCCGAGCAGAAACGCAACCGCGACCGAGCCGCTCGTCGCGATGGCGAGGCCGAGAGATGCGACGAGGGCTGCGAGCAGGCCAGCCAGATGCGTCCAGCCGATCGCCGCCAGCATGATCGGAAGCTGCGCGAAATTGGCGAGCGCGAACGAGAGCGGCGAGCCGGACGCAATCGATGCGAACAGCAACGCGGATGCCGCGCCTGCGCCCAAGCCGATGAGAACGATCTGCATCATCGCCAGCTGTCCCGCTCTCCGAGCGGTTAGAGGCGAGTGACCCTCGCCCCAACCATCGGCCGCCGGACCAGTCCGGCAGCCTCTTGTGACTGTGTACAAGTTGGCGCGCGATTTTAACGCAAAACCGGCGCCCACTTTTGCTAATCGCGCGCTAACGGATCACGTAGTTCAACAACCCGAGAAAGCGCGACCGCTTGATGGCGCGCGCCAGCTCGCGCTGTTTCTTGGTCGAAACCGCGGTGATACGGCTCGGCACGATCTTGCCGCGCTCCGAGATGTAGCGCTGCAACAGCTTCACGTCCTTGTAGTCGATCTTCGGCGCATTCGTGCCGGAAAACGGACAGGTCTTGCGGCGGCGGAAGAATGGCCGGCGGCCTTGAGATGATGCGAATTGCATGATGCTTACTCCTCGGCCGCTACGGGCGCGTCAGCGTCGTCGCGCGGACGCCGGTCGTCGCGCCGCGGGCCGCGATCCCGGTCACCGCGATCGAAGCGGTCGCCGCGGTCGAAGCGGCCACCGCCACGGTCGTCGCGATCGCGATCCCGATCGGCCTTGCGCATCATCGCCGAGGGACCTTCCTCGTGCTCGTCGACGCGCACCGTGAGATAGCGCAGCACGTCTTCGGAGAGCCGCTGCTGGCGCTCGACCTCGCTGACCGCCGCGGGCGGCGTGTCGAGCTTGAGCAGGGTGAAATGCGCCTTGCGGTTCTTGCGGATGCGGTAGGAAAGCGTCTTGACGCCCCAGTATTCCGGGTCGCCGACCAGCTTGCCGCCCAGCCCCTCGATGACGCCCTTGAAGGTGGCGGTCATTTCCTCGACCTGCTGCGCGCTCAGATCCTGGCGCGCCAGATAGACGTGTTCGTACAATGGCATCGAATGCCTTTCCCTTGTTGTCGCTCGTCCGGCGCCAAGCCCCTCGTGCCCTTCGGGAAAGGCAGAGAAGTTCTCAGGAAGGCGGGAACACGGGACGCCGGACCATGCGGTCCTACCGGCCCCAACAGGGACGGCCGTCCGTTCAGCTCCCGGCCGGGATCGAGCGGAGAGCGCGGTTTATAGCGGGATTTGGCGGCAACGCAAGCCGGGAAGGGGGCTGGGTTTGGTCACGGGACATGATCCGGCGAAGGAATATCGTTCGCGGCCAAGACGATGTGCCCTCTTGGCCCACGTACGTGAATCGCGATCAAGTTAGCCGGCCAGTCAATGGTCCGGTCTGGCGCGCATTGCGGACACAAGGCGGAGGTCGCCAAGTCCGAGAAGGGCCAAGAGAAGGGCCAAGAGTGGACATGCCCCTTCCGGCCGCTGCGGACCTGATGTAGCCTGACACGAGAGCTGCGGGCGTGGCATGCCGAATTCCGCTCATTTTAGAGGCGGTACAAAAACCATCGGCAGGCGAGCAACTTCAAATGTCGATCTGGGGCGGCGGCTTCCGCGTGTCTCGTGTGTGCGGAATTCCTGGGGGGAAGTTATGAAAGCATCCCGTCGTAAATTCCTGCAAATAGCAGCGAACTCTACTGCGCTGCTGACGCTGCCGCGTTTCGCTTGGGCGCAAGGGTACCCAACACAGCCGGTGCGCATCCTGGTCGGTTATGCGACCGGGAGTTCAACCGACATCGTCGCTCGGGTGGTCGCCGATCGATTGTCTGTGCATTGGAAGCAGACCGTGTTCGTCGAGAATCGCGGCGGCGCGGCTGGCAACTTGGCTGCAAGCGCGGTCGCCAAAGGGCCAAGTGACGGACATACGCTGCTCTTCGCGCAGAACGGACTTGCGATCAGCGCCGCCGCGCTCGCGAACCTCACATACAAGCCGGAAACGGAGCTCGTGCCGCTCGCGCCGGTCGCAGCGACACCGCATATCCTCATCGTGAAGCCCGATTTTCCAGCGAAGAGCGTGCAGGAGTTGATCGGCCGGGCACGCGCGGAGCCTGGCAAACTCACCTTTGCTTCATCGGGGATCGGCAACTCCGATCACATGTGCGGCGCGATGTTCAATGTCATGGCGGGAATTGATGCGGTGCACGTACCTTACAAGGGTGGCGCACCGGCCGCGACGGACACCATTGCGGGACACGTCGCATATTATTTCGCCGGCATGCCCGTGGGCTTGCCGCTCGTCCAAGGGAGGGCGGCGCGCGCACTGGCGGTGACCGGAAGAGAGCGATTCGCAGGCGCGCCGGATATCCCGACCGTCGCCGAACAGGGGCTGCCAGAATACGAGGCACGGCTGTGGCAGGGTTTCTTCGCGCCCTCTGCGGTCGCACCGGAGTTGACCTCTCGCATCGCACGCGATGTCCAAGTAGTGCTCGCGCAGCCCGAAACGCGAGAAAAGCTACAGGCTGTCGGTGTCGAATTGTTCGAGGACAATCAAGCGAACTTTCGCCGCTTCTTCGTCGCCGAGGTCGAGAAGTGGCGCAAGGTGGTAAAGGCAGCGAACCTGAATTTGGAATAATCTCAGGGGGGGCCCCCGTCGAGACCCGAGGCCTCTCACGTTCGCGTCGAGTTCGCTTCACCGGCGCTACCGCGCCTTACGCGACACGCAATCGCTCGTCGATCGAGCGGATCAGGTCGGCGAGTTGCACAGCCATCAAGGCGCCTTCCCGCAGGCCGCGCACGCCGGCTTCGTCCTGTTTCGGGTCGTGCTGGAGCCGGTAGAGAGTGCCGAGCAGCTGTTCGAGCACTTTTGCCAGCAGCACCTGCTTGAAACGCGGGTCGGAGCGCGAACGCGCGATATCCGCCTCGGTTATCACCTGATCCATGACCCACGCCCACCGCAGTATGGATGACACATTGTGGCCGGCAGTCTCGCACCTAAAGGTTGTTCAAAAGTTCCTGACCGTGGAGCTTTCTTCCCCAA
>JAXDOA010000474.1:0-13035 GCA_034669125.1 Hyphomicrobiales bacterium | reverse complement strand
GTCCGCCGGCATGCCGGCCTGGCGCGCCGCCTCGGTGATCTCGGCCACCGGCACGCCCTTGTCCTGATGGATCGGCACGCCGAACACGCGCCGTACCAGCCCGGTGAAATTGCTTAAGAAACCCGCGTGGTCCTTGGTCGACAGCATGCCGACCACCAGAACGAGCGGCCGTGACACGCGTTCTTCCAGATCGCCGAGCGCCGCCGCAATCGCGCGCCCGCCGTCCGCATTGTGTCCGCCGTCGAGCCACAGCTCCGCGCCCGCGGGCGCGAGCGCCACCAGCCGGCCCGTCGTGAGCCGTTGCAGCCGCGCCGGCCACTCGGCGCGCATGAGACCTTGCTCGACCGCCTTCACGGGCAGCCGGATGCCGGCCGCGCGCAGCGCCGCGATCGCGGTGCCGGCATTGTCGAACTGGTGGCGGCCAAACAGCTTCGGCGGCGGCAGGTCGAACAGGCCCTTCTCGTCCTGATAGACAAGCCGGCCGTGTTCGATGCTCGCGCTCCATTGCTGGCCCGCAACATGCAGCGGCGCGCGCGCCTTCTCGGCGTGGCGTTCAAGCACCGCCGACACGGTGTCCGTCTGCGGCGCGATCACGGCCGGCACGCCGGCGCGGAAGATGCCAGCCTTCTCGGCGGCGATCTTCTCGATCGTGTCGCCGAGAAATTCGATGTGATCCATCGAAACCGGCGTCACGACGCTGGCGAGCGGGCGCTCGATCACGTTGGTGGCATCGAGCCTTCCGCCCAACCCGACTTCGAGCAGCAGTATGTCGGCGGAATGGCGTGCGAACAGCACGAAGGCGGCCGCGGTCTCGATCTCGAAAATCGTGATCGGCGCATCGCCGTTGGCGCGCTCGCACTCGGCCAGCGCGTCGGCAAGTTCCTCGTCCGATACCAGCACGCCGCCCCCTGGTGCTCCCAGCCGGAAACGTTCGTTGATGCGCACGAGATTGGGCGACGTATAGACGTGCACGTTTTTCCCCGCCGCCTCCAGCATGGCGCGCAGGAACGCGATGGTGGACCCCTTGCCGTTGGTGCCGGCCACATGAATGACCGGCGGCACGCGCCGCTCTGGATGGCCGAGCCGCTGCAGAATGTGCTGCACGCGCTCGAGCGTCAGATCGATGCGCTTGGGATGCAACGCGAGCAACCGCGTCAGAATCGAATCGACCGGAGTCATGGACGCGAGCGTCATTCCGCCGCGGCTGAGGTCACGGCCTCGGTTGTGGCGAGCGCCGGAACCGCCGGGGCAAGCTCCGCGGCCGGCGCCTTGCACAGCACGCGGCAGAGCCGCGCCAGCGTTGGCCGCAACTCATGGCGATGCACGACGAGATCGACCATGCCGTGCTCTTTGAGGTATTCGGCACGCTGAAAGCCTTCCGGCAGTTTCTCGCGGATGGTCTGCTCGATCACGCGCGGGCCCGCGAAGCAAATCAACGCGCCGGGTTCCGCGATATGCACGTCGCCGAGCATCGCGTAGGACGCCGTGACGCCGCCGGTGGTCGGATTGGCGAGCACCACGATGTAGGGCTTCTTCGCCTCGCGCAGCATCTCGACGGCGACCGTCGTGCGCGGCATCTGCATCAGCGAGAGGATGCCTTCCTGCATGCGCGCGCCGCCGGAGGCCGCGAACATGATGAAGGGCGTTCCCTTCTGCGCGGCGGTTTCCAGCCCCTTGATCACCGCCTCGCCGGCCGCCATGCCAAGCGAGCCGCCCATGAAGTCGAAATCCTGCACGCCGATGACGACCGGCAGGCCTTCGAGCTTGCCGAAGCCGAGCTTGATCGCATCGTTCAGCCCGGTCTTAGTGCGGGCATCCTTGAGGCGGTCCGAATAGCGGCGCTCGTCGCGGAACTTGAGCGGATCGACCGGCACCTCCGGCACGCCAATGTCGAACCAGGCTTCGCCGTCGAACATCGATTTCAGGCGCGCGGTCGCGCTCATGCGCATGTGGTAGTTCGACGACGGAATGACGAACTGGTTCGCCTCGACGTCCTTGTAGAACACGAGTTGCCCGGTATCCGGGCACTTGATCCACATGTTCTCCGGGGTCTCGCGCTTGAGCAGCGAGCGAATCTTCGGCCGGACGACGCTGGTGAGCCAGTTCATGACCGGAGATGTAATCCCGAAAGCGGGACAAATCTAGGCGCGTTTGGGCCGCAAAGTACCTTACCGCACGGCGACCTGATGGGTCGGCGCGACGTCGCGGCTCTCGCGCGATGATTGCAGGATCGCGAGGCAGACTTCCGTTGTCGCCATCGCCCATTCGCCGCTGTGCAGCGGCGCGACGCCGTTCACGACGGCGGCGTAGAGTTCGTCGAGGACTTCCACGCGCGGAATCGCCGGCGGCGGCAGCGGGTCGAGCCGCGCGGTCCCGCCCTGGTAGATCGTCACGCCGTTTGGCAGCGGGCGCAAATCGGCGCGCTCGCAGCTTACGATGATGGTGCCGAAGTGCTGGTGCGCGAGATTTTCGGACGCGGGGTGCTGGTACGCCGCGCCGCCATAGTTGCGGGCATTCTTGAACGTCGCCTCTTCCTCGGTACTGGCGAAGCGCCGCGGCTTGCCCGCCTGGGGCTGCTTCGCCTGCCCCATCTCGCCGATCCAGCCGGAAAATTCATCCGAGTCGAAGTGCCCATAACCGCCATAGGTGAGCGACGCGAAGGCGCCATTTTCGAATGTGAGCAGCGCCGAATAGGCGCCTTCCGTCGGTCGCGCCGTATCCCACGCGCCGGTCGCGGCGCGTACGGTTTTTACCAGCCCGCCGCCGAGCAGGCGCACAATGTCCACCTGATGCGCCGCCTGATTGAACACCGCGCCGCCGCCCTGCGCGGTATCGAGCTCCTCGGGGCGGCGCGGGCGCGTGAGAAAGTCCGTGTAGTTGAGTGCGGTGATCATCCGCACCGCGCCAAAGTCTCCCGAATTGATGAGTTCGCGCGTGCGCAGGATCGGCGCATCGAACGAATGGCTATGGCCAACAATCAGATGCACCTTCGCCCGCCGCGCAGCCTCGATCATCGCGGCGCAGTCTGCCAGCGTCAGTGCCATCGGCTTTTCGACCAAAGCATGCTTGCCCTGTTGCGCCGCGCGGATTGTATGCGCAGCGTGATGCTGGTGCGGCGTCGCCATATAGACGATTTCGACGGCCGGATCGGCGCACAGGTCTTCGACCGTTTCGTAGGCCTTCGCCGAGAAGTCGGTGGTGAAGCGTTCCCGCGCCTCCGGCCGCGGATCGGCCGCCGCGACCAGCTCCACCCGGGGGTCGTGCGTGAACGTCGGCAGCATCACGCTGAACGCGCGCCCGAGCCCGGCGACACCGATGCGCAGCTTTCTCACGAATCCCCCAACTCGACGGGCCAGCGTCCATTCATTAGACTAACCCGAATATCAAGTAATGCGTCGCGCGAGGAAACATGACCCCTGAGGAAAACGATCTGCTGTGCCGCGTTACCGGCAACGCCCCGATGGGGCAAATCATGCGCCGCCACTGGATCGCGGCGTGTCTCTCGGAGGAAGTCGCCGAGCCCGACGGCCCGCCGCTGCGTGTCAAGCTGCTCGGCGAGAGCCTCGTGGTGTTCCGCGATTCAAAAGGGCGGCTCGGCGTGCTCGATGAATTCTGCTCGCACCGGCGCGCGTCGCTGGTGTATGCGCGCAACGAGGAATGCGGGCTGCGCTGCCTCTATCACGGCTGGAAATTCGACTTCGAAGGCAACGTCGTTGAGATGGCCTCCGAGCCGGCCGAGAGCAGCATCCCGCAACGCGTGAAGCACAAGGCCTATCCGGCGCGCGAGGCCGGCGGCTTCGTGTGGTGCTACATGGGGCCGGCCGACGAAATGCCCGGGTTCGAGCCGGCCGCCTTTGCACCGACGCCGGATGCGCGCGTCTCCGCCACCAAGGTGCGCGTGCGCTGCAACTGGGCGCAGATCCTCGAAGGGCAGATCGATTCCGCGCATTCCTCCAGCCTGCATTCCTCCGACATGGTTCCCGCGCGGGTCGACGGCGCGAAGGCGACCGAAGCGAACTGGCTGCGCCCCTCGACCGACAAGGCGCCGCGCTTCCAGATCGAGCGCACCTCTTACGGCTTCCGTTACGCGGCGATCCGCCGCCCGATCCAGAACGAGGCGACGCACGACTACATCCGCACCACGGTTTACATCGCGCCGTTCACTGCGCTGATCCCGCCGAACAACGTGCACAACGTTGCGACGCTGCTCACGCCGGAGGATGACGAGACCACGATGTTCTATTTCATTGCCTGGAACGGCGCCGACAAGCCGGGCGTCGATGCCGACACCTGGCGCAAGTTCAACGTGCTGCAATGGGGCGTCGACGTGGACGCGGATTTCAACGGCTTCCGCACGCGCGAGAACAATTACTTGCAGGATCGCGCCGCGATGGCTGCCGGCAACTTCACCGGCATTGCGGGCATTCCCAATCAGGACATCGCGATGTGGGAAGGCATGGGGCCGATCAGCGACCGCTCGCAAGAGCGACTTGGCGCCAGCGACGTGGCGGTGGCGGCGTTCCGCCGCCTGATGGTCGAGGCCGCGCGCGCGGTGGAGAACGGCGGCCCCGCGATCGGCACCACGAGCCCGCGCATCCCCCATGCGACGATTAGCTCCTACGTAGGTGTAGTTCCGAAGGCCGTGAACTGGCGTACCCTCGGCGGCGGGAGCGAGGCGCCGCGCGAACGCGTCGCCTGAAAGCCGCATAAGCAAAAACAAGACTGGGAGGAGTAATGATGAAGGCCAAAACCATCGCCTGTACGGTTGCGTTGACGCTGCTCGGCAGCGCCGCATCCGCGCAGGACACGCTCAAGCTCGCGATCGGCCAGCGCGGCAACTGGGACACCTCGGTGTCCGAGATCGGCCAGCGCGCCGGCATCTTCAAGAAGCATGGGCTGGTGCTGGAACTGCTCTACACGCAGGGCGGCGGCGAGACGCAGCAGGCGGTGATTTCGGGCAGCGTGGAGATCGGGGTCGCTGCCGGCATCATGGGCGTGATCAGCGCGTATGCGAAAGGCGCGCCGGTGCGCATCATCGGCGCCGAGACCACCGGCGCGCAGGACCTGTTCTGGTACGTGAAGGCGGATTCGCCGATCAAGACTCTGAAGGACACCGACGGCAAGACGATCGCCTATTCGACCAACGGCTCGTCGACGCACGGCATCGTCATGGCCTACATGAAGCAGTATGAGCTCAAGGCAAAGCCGCTCGCGACGGGTGGCCCTCCCGGCACGCTGACGCAGGTGATGTCAGGGCAGGTCGATGTCGGCTGGGCCGCGCCGCCGTTCGGGCTGGACCAACTCGACAAGAAGGACATCCGCATCATCGCGACCGGCAACGACGCGGCGGCGTTCAAGGGCCAGACCGTGCGGCTGCTGATCACCAACGTGCAGACGTTGCAATCGCGCAAGGCCGCGCTCGACCGCTACATGAAGGCGTACCGCGAGACCGTGGACTTTATGTACCGGGACCCGGCCGCGCTGAAGATCTATGCGGAGTTCATCGGCATCAGCGACGAGAAGGCGAAGCGCTCGCGCGACGATTTCTTCCCGCCGGACTCGATCAATCCCGACACGGTCGTGGGGCTCGATACGATTTTGAAGGACGCGGTGGCGCTGAAATATACGCCGCAGGAGCTGACCAAGGAGCAGTTGGCGGAGCTGATCCAGATTCCGCCGCGGTAGGCACTTTGGTCCGTCATGCCCGGCCTCGTGCCGGGCATCCACGTCTTTCTTGCTGAAGCGAAGTCGTGGATGGCCGGGCGACAGGGCGTTTACGCCCGTCTTCGACGGACTATGCCCGGCCGTGACGAAGCATTACTTCTTCTTCGCTGCCCGCACGCCCGCCGCAAGCTCCGCCACCAGATCGGTGACCGCCTTCACGGTCGCGGCGGTGGCCTTGCCGGGCTCATCGAGACTTTGGCGCACGGCTTCCACCAGCGCGGTGCCGACCACCACGCCGTCAGCGCCTTCGGCGATCGCGCGCGCCTGTTCGCCCGAGCGCACGCCAAAGCCGACCGCGACGGGCAGCTTCGTGTGGCGCTTGATGCGCGCCACCGCGTCCTTAACCTTCGACGGGTCGGGCGCAGCGGCGCCCGTGATGCCGGTGATCGACACGTAATAGACGAAGCCCGAGGTGTTCGCGAGCACGGCCGGCAGGCGCTTGTCGTCGGTGGTGGGCGTCGCGAGGCGGATGAAGTTGAGCCCGGCCTTGAGCGCCGGCAGGCACAGCTCTTCATCCTCCTCCGGCGGCAGGTCGACGATGATGAGGCCGTCGACGCCCGCGCTCTTGGCATCGGCGAGAAATTTCTCGACGCCGTAGATGTAGATCGGATTGTAGTAGCCCATCAGCACGATCGGTGTCGCGTCGTCGCCGTTGCGGAAATCGCGCACCAGCGCGAGCGTCTTGATCATCGTCTGCCCGGCATTGAGCGCGCGCAGGCCCGCCGCCTGGATCGCCGGGCCGTCGGCCATCGGATCGGTGAACGGCATGCCGAGCTCGATCACGTCGGCGCCGGCGGCGGGCAGCGCGTTCACGATCGCGAGCGAGGTCTCGGCGTCGGGATCGCCCGCGGTGAGGAACGTCACCAGCGCGGCGCGTCCTTCCGCCTTGAGCGCGGCAAAGCGTTGGTCAATGCGGGTTGTCATGTCGTGCCGCGAACTTTGCTACACCTCTCCCCACAGGGTCAACGGAGTGCGCGGCTCGCTCAATGCATGCATCGCAATGTTGCGAACACTCGTGCAGCAAACTCGGTCCGACCTCTCCCCGTTGGGGAGAGGTCTACGCGCGAAGCGCGTCGGGTGAGGGGGAGGGGACCTTCATTTACTGCGGCGATCCCGACTTGTTTCGCTCGCGCATCGCCGCAAGCCGGATGTTCGCGGTGCCGAGCATCAGGATCAGAATCATGCCGGCGACATAAATCCATTCCTTCCTGTCGATCGGAAGCCCGGCGGCGAGCAGGCGCGTCTTTGCGAACCATACGAGATAGACCGTCGAGACCGCGACCAGGAGCCAGCCGGTGCGCTTCTGCCGGTCGTCAAGGAACTTCACCAGTTGCCCCCGAGATGGTGGGCAACGCTGTCGAGGTCCTTGTCGCCGCGGCCGGAGAGATTGACCACCATCAGATGATCCTTCGGCTTCTCCGCTGCGATGTCGCCCATGCGCGCGAGCGCATGAGCGGATTCGAGCGCCGGGATGATGCCCTCGAGGCGCGAGCAAAGCTTGAACGCTTCGAGCGCTTCCTTGTCTGTCGCCGAGAGGAATTTGACGCGGCCCATGTCGGCGAGCCAGGCGTGCTCCGGGCCGATGCCCGGGTAGTCGAGGCCGGCCGAGATCGAATGCGCTTCCTGGATCTGCCCGTCCTCGTTCATCAACAGGTAGGTGCGGTTGCCGTGCAGCACGCCGGGGCGGCCGCCCGCCACAGAGGCGGCGTGCAACTTGTCGAGCCCGTGACCGGCGGCCTCCACGCCGTAGATCTCCACGCTGCGGTCGTCGAGAAACGGATGAAACAGCCCCATCGCGTTCGAGCCGCCGCCGATGCAGGCGATGAGCGAGTCGGGCAGGCGGCCCTCGGCCTCCTGCATCTGCACGCGCGTTTCGTTGCCGATCACGCACTGGAAATCGCGCACCATCGCGGGATACGGATGCGGGCCCGCGACCGTGCCGATGCAGTAGAATGTGTTGTGCACGTTGGTGACCCAATCGCGCAGCGCCTCGTTCATCGCGTCCTTCAAGGTGCGCGAGCCGGACATCACGGGCTTAACCTCGGCACCGAGCGCCTTCATGCGCATCACGTTTGGTTGCTGGCGGTCGATGTCGACCGCGCCCATGTGGACGACGCATTCGAGCCCGAACTTCGCGCACAGGGTCGCGGTGGCGACGCCGTGCATGCCGGCGCCGGTCTCGGCGATGACGCGCGGCTTGCCCATGCGCTTGGCCAGCATGATCTGGCCCAGCACGTTGTTCACCTTGTGGGCGCCGGTGTGGTTGCAGTCTTCGCGCTTGAGATAGATCTTCGCGCCGCCGAAATGTGCCGTGAGGCGCTCGGCGAAATAGAGCGCCGAGGGACGGCCGACATAGTTCTTCAGGTGCCCGTCCATCTCGGCCTTGAAGGCCGGATCGGCCTTGGCGGCGTTGTAGGCCTGCTCCAGTTCGAGGATCAGCGGCATCAAGGTCTCGGCGACGAAGCGCCCGCCATAGAGGCCGAAATGCCCGCGCTCGTCCGGGCCGGTGCGGAAGGAATTGGGCAGCTGGATCGTCATGCGGGCACCTTAGCGGACCGCGCCGCGCGGATGAAGGCGCGGATTTTCTCGACGTCCTTTGCGCCGGGCGCGCTTTCGACGCCGGAGGACACATCGACGCCGGGCGCGCGTGTGATGCGTAGCGCCTCCGCGACATTGCCGGCGTGCAGCCCGCCCGAAAGCATGACTGGAATTGATAGGGTCAGATTTTCCAGAAGGTGCCAGTCGAATGGCTTGCCGAGCCCGCCCGGCCGGGTCGCCTCGCGCGGCGGGCGCGCATCGAACAGCAGGCGATCGGCGACGCCGGTGTAGTTCTGGATCGCGGCGAGGTCGGTTTTGGTTTCGATCGGCAGCACCTTCATGACGGCCAAGCCGAAGCTCTCGCGGATCGCCGCGACACGCTGCGGCGTTTCGTGGCCGTGAAGCTGCAGCACGTCGGGCTTCAGGGCTTCGATGATTTTTTCAAAGAGCGCCTCGTCGGCATCGACCGTCAGCGCCACTTTCTGTGCGCGACCTTTCACGCGTTCGCCAAGTAGCCGCGCTTGGTCAAATGAAATATTGCGCGGGCTCGGCGGGAAGAACACGAACCCGACCATGTCGGCGCCAGCTTCCAGCGCGACATCGAGCGTGTCGGGAGTCGATAGCCCGCAGATTTTGACGAGGAGGGTCATTTTTCGGTGCGTTCTGCAATCGGCAGCAATCTTTCAACCGCGGAGCGAAGGGCTGGAAGGTCATTCTGTAGCGTCACAGCTACGATGCCGAAATCGATGTGCCAATAGCTATGTACAATGAGATTCCTCGTGCCTCTGATCTTGGTCCATGGAATTTCAGGTGCCAGCGCTTGGATATCCGGCGGCAATCGCGTTGCCGCCTCGCAGACGATCGCAAGCCGGAACGATATCGCATCGCTACCCTCGCTGGCTGCGTCAAGAGACGACACATCACGAGCACCCGCGTACTGCTCCAGCAGAGCAATCGAATCCAGAATGTCGCGCAGGTATTCGACAGCCGAGCGACTCATACCGGCTCGGCGATTCTCGGAAACTGTTCGGCTTCGCGACCGCGCAATCCGCTTACCAACACGATGCCAACCTGACGGCCGAGCCGGTCGCCCAGATCGACTTCCGCGCCAGCCAGATCGAGAAGCGACAGGCCCGGCCGTTTTTCTGCGAGAAACTCGATCCCATTCTCGTCGAAGACATGGCCGGCGCTGCCGCGCGGAAGCAACCCCAGAATTTTCAAGGGGTACTTGGCCTCGATCGCCGCGATGTGCATGCGCAGGATCGAGCGATTGATATCGGGCGCGTTCATGGTGCGGAACCTTCAACCCATAATACCACACCGGGTCAAGCCGCCCCAATCCCCCGCCACACCAGCATCGCGGCGGCCAAATCCTCCAGCGCCGTGCCGACCGACTTGAACAGCGTGATCTGCGACGCCGCCGTACGGCCCTTGGCCTTGCCGCCGCATAGCTCGAACAGGTCGCCGCGCACGCCGTCCTTCTTGAGCGCGCCCGACTTGAGCGGCTGCGTGATGTCGCCCGCCTCCTTCAGCGCGCCGGCGCGCGTGTCGACGTAGACGCGCGATTTCTTCACCGCGTCGTCGTCGGCCTCGCGCATCTTCGGCGTGAAGCCGCCGACGAGATCGACATGTGTGCCCTTCTTGAGCCACTTGCCGCGCACCAGCGGCGTCGCCGAGAGCGTCGCGCACGACACGATGTCGGCGTCGCGCACGGCGGCTTCGAGATCGTCGGTGACCTCGACTTCGATGCCGCCGACCGCGAGTCCGAATGCGGCCTGCACGGCGTGGCCGCGCGTGCGGTTCCATACGGTGACGCGCCGGATCGGCCGCACGCTCGCATGCGCACGCACCAGATACGGCGCGAGCGCGCCCGCGCCGACCATCACCAGATGGCCTGAATCCTCGCGAGAGAGATACGACGAGGCGAGCGCGGAAGCCGCGGCGGTGCGCCAGCGGGTCAGCACAGTGCCGTCCATCGCGGCGAGCGGCTCGCCGGTGTCGCCGGACATCAACAGATAGCTGCCGAGCACCGCGGGCTTCGACAGCTTGCCGTTGTCGGGAAACACCGTGACGACCTTGCAGCCAAGGAAGCGTTCGCCGCTGCCGGTCCACGCCGGCATCAGCAGCAGTGTGGCTTCGGCGCCGGGCTGCGGGATTGCATGATGGTGCCGTACCGGCGTCTCGATGTCGGCGCGGAACGCCTCGCGCAGCGCATCGATCAGCGCCGGCCAGGTGAGCGCGCGATCGATCTCGTCAGCCGTGACAACGCGCATCAGGCCGCATTCGGATGGCGATACGCGATCGCGGCGATCGAGCCCTGCGCTTGCGCCTGCGCGGCGGCGCTCGTCTCAAGCTGACGCCGCAGCGTTTCGGTCTCGGCGCGCGAGGCTTTCAGCTCAGCCGCAAGACGACGCGCACGCCGGCGCCAGCGGCTCTGCCGCATCCAGGCGGCGGCGCCGCCGAGGATCACGCCGAGGATCAGCACCAGCAGCAGCAGCAGAAACAGCGGCAGCGAGAACGAGAACATCGGCGGCAGCGCGGCAATCGGATCGAGCGCCACCGTGACCGGGGCCCGGTTGGCGACCGCAAACAGCACGATCAGCAGCGCGACGGGGATCAGGATCAGCGCGGTGACGATCTTGCGGATCATGGGCGGGCCTCAGCGATTTGCGGCGGCAGCGGCGCCTTATACGTCGACCGACGCCGCCAGCGCATTCTCCTGGATGAAATCGCGGCGCGGTTCCACCACGTCGCCCATCAGCTTGGTGAAGATGTCGTCCGCCTCGTCGACCTCCTTGACCTTCACCTGCAACAGCGAGCGGACGTTGGTGTCGAGCGTCGTCTCCCACAGTTGCTGCGGGTTCATTTCGCCGAGGCCCTTGTAGCGCTGCAGCGTGATGCCCTTGCGCCCCGCGGCGGTGACCGCGTCGAACAGGCTGACCGGCCCGTGAATCGCCGTGTCCTCGCCCTTGCGGCGCAGGACGCCGGGCCGCACGTAGATCGACTGCAGCGCGGCGGCGTGCTCGTCGAGCTTGCGCGCGTCGGCCGAACCGAGCAGCGCGTGATCGATCATGGTGACTTCCTTCACGCCGCGCACCGTGCGCTCGAACGTGAAGCCGTCGCCTTCCGTGAAGCTGCCCTGCCAGCCACGCTCGGTCTCCTCGCTCAGCGCATCGAGGCGCTTGGCGATATATTCGGCGGCCGCCATCGCCTTCGGAGCGTCGCCGAAGATCGCCTGCCGCATCACGCCCGCGATCGCCGCCTGCTCGACCACCTTGCGGTTATAGCGCGTGTGCAGATTGGAGAGGACGCTGCGGATGGTGCGCGCTTCCTCGACCAGCGCCTTCAAGTCCGCGCCGGCGCGCGCATCGCCCGAATAGGGGCGGAAAACGGCGTCTTCCAGGCCGGTGTCGGTGAGATAATTCTCCAGCGCGTGCTCGTTCTTCAGATACTGCTCGGATTTGCCGCGCGTGACTTTGTAGAGCGGCGCCTGCGCGATGTAGATGTAGCCGCGGTCGATCAGTTCGCGCATCTGGCGATAGAAGAACGTCAGCAGCAGCGTGCGGATGTGCGAACCGTCGACGTCGGCGTCGGTCATGATGATGATCTTGTGATAGCGCGCCTTCTCGACGTCGAATTCCTCCGAGCCGATGCCGGTGCCGAGCGCCATGATCAGCGTGCCGATCTGCTCCGAACCGAGCATCTTGTCGAAGCGCACGCGCTCCACGTTGAGGATCTTGCCGCGCAGCGGCAGCACGGCCTGGAACGCCCGGTCGCGGCCCATCTTGGCGGAGCCGCCGGCCGAGTCGCCCTCGACGATCAGCAATTCGGCCTTGGCGGGATCGCGCTCCTGGCAGTCGGCGAGCTTGCCGGGCAGCGAGGTGATGTCGTTGCCCTTCTTGCGCGTGAGTTCGCGCGCCTTGCGTGCGGCCTCGCGCGCCGCGGCTGCCTCGACCACCTTGCCGACGATCACGCGCGCCTCGGCCGGGTGCTCCTCGAGCCAGGCATTGAGCGCATCGTTGACCACGCCCTCGACCACCGGCCGCACTTCCGAGGAGACGAGCTTGTCTTTCGTTTGTGAGGAGAACTTCGGGTCCGGCACCTTCACCGACAGAACGGCGGTCAGCCCCTCGCGGCAATCGTCGCCCGTGAGCGCGACCTTTTCCTTGCGCGCGCTCGGGCTCTTCTCCGCATAGCTGGTAACCTGGCGGGTCAGCGCGCCACGGAAACCGGCGAGATGCGTGCCGCCGTCGCGCTGCGGAATGTTGTTGGTGAAGCACAGCACGTTCTCATGATAGCCGTCGTTCCACCACAGTGCGCACTCGACCGTCATGTCGCCCTTGTCGGCCTTGATGACGATCGGCTTCGGCACCAGCGGCGACTTGTTGCGGTCGAGATACCTGACGAATTCCTCGATGCCGCCCTCGTAGCGCATCTCCTCGCGCTTCTCGACCGCGTGGCGCTTGTCGGAGAGCACGATGGTGACGCCGGAATTCAAGAATGCGAGTTCGCGCAGCCGGTGCTCCAGCGTGGCGAAGTCGAATTCCACCATCGTGAAGGTTTCAGTCGAGGGCAGGAACGAGACCTCGGTGCCGCGTTTTTCTCCCGCGTCACCGACAACGCTCAGCGGCGCGACCGCGTCGCCATGAGCGAACTCCATGAAATACTCTTTGCCGCCGCGCCAAATGCGCAAGCGCAGCCACTTCGACAGCGCGTTGACCACCGAGACGCCGACGCCGTGCAGGCCGCCGGAGACCTTGTAGGAGTTCTGGT
>JAXDOA010000473.1:0-5426 GCA_034669125.1 Hyphomicrobiales bacterium | reverse complement strand
GGAAACCGAGGATATAGCCGGCCCAGGTCATGACGTGGACGCTCTTCCACGCCTGCAGCATCTCGCGATACTCCCAGATCTTGTTCTGCCGCTTCTTGGTGCCGGCCAGCGATTCCGGATTGATGTTCTCAAGCCCGATGAACACCGCGTTGCAGCCCGCGCGCGCCGCCTTCTCGATGAAGCCCGGAATGCGATGGCACAGCGTGTCGACCTGCAGCAGCAGGCGGATCTTGAACCCGTGGTTCTCGCGCAGATCGATCAGGCGATCGAGGATCGGTTCCCAATTGCGGTTGCGGGCGAAGTTGTCGTCGGTGACGAAAAATTTCGTGACGCCCTGCCTGGCGTTGGCACGGACGATCTCTTCGATGTCGTCCGGCGTCCGGTAGCGCGACTTGCGGCCCTGCACGTTGATGATGGTGCAGAACGAGCACTGGAACGGGCAGCCGCGCCCGGCATCGAAGCTTGTATAGTTGCCGGAGACGCGTGCGACGATCCGGCGCGGCAGGATCGGCAACGTCGCGGCCGCCATCTCCGGCATGTCGGCGAGGTGATTGTAGATCGGCTTCGCGGTTCCCTCGTGGATGTCGCGCACCAGCGCGGCAAGGCGGCCTTCGCCTTCGCCGGCGAACAGCGTGACGCCGAGATCGAGCGCCTCTTGCAGGTCGTCCGGGAGCTTGGGCAGCATCGAGATGCAGCCCGAGACATGGAACCCGCCGATCACGACTGGTACTCGGGCGGCACGGAACTCGCGCGCGAGATCGAGCGCGCGCGGATACTGGTTCGACTGCACGCCGACCAGCCCGACGAAACCAGCGCCGGCCGCGCGGATCTGCGCGATTGTACCCTTGACGTCGATGACGGTGTTGCACTCGTCAAACGCGTCGATCTCGATATCGACATCGGGCCCGAGCACGCGCTCGGTGGCGCAGTCCGAGAGCAGGCCGTAAACGCTCGCGAGGCTGTTGGAGGGAATTGTGGAGCGCCACCATTGGATGACGTAGCCGTCGGCGTCGTAGTGCGACGGCTTGATCAGGACGATCTTGAAGACGCGGTTTCCCATGCCCGGCCACCCCCCACGCGCAGGCCCGAGGGAACATTTGACCGGCAATCTCACTCAAACGCAACCGGCGCAAACACTCAGACTTTCCAATGGGGTCGAGCCGCTCGCCCGAAAAAGGACACGGTATCGTCAACGCAGATTCACATCAGCGCCAAACAGGATTCGCAACCGCAGCGCATCAAGCTCCGGCGTCAAGCCAAACTGTCCGCACCTCCAACGACCAAGAAGAATCCAACGGGAGAGACTTGATGGGTAGCGTCGTCATCCAATGCCCGGCGACCGGGCGCACAATTTCGACCGGGATCGAGGCGGATCGTCTGAAGTTCGCCTGCTCGCCGGTATTCTTTTCCGATGCCTACTGCCCGATGTGCAACGCGAACCATCGCTGGTTTGCGCGCGATGCGTGGGTCGAGGAACCTGAGGCGGTCGCCGAGGCGGCCTGAGAGCCAAGAAACACAAGCTCCGAACAGGTGAATGAGGCGGCCGCGCCCGCGGCCGCGATTGCGGAATCTTGAGCGCAACGAAGCAGGAGAGGTGGGAGCCATGAACGAAACCGTGCAGGCGAGAGCACAGAAGGCCGCACGTAGCGCGGCAAGCGCCGCGGAAGATATGGCCGCGGCGACATTGCGGCCGGAACTTCCGTCGTCGTTTATCGATCTGTTCGAGAAATCGATCGCGCGCGCGAAGGACGCGCACGAGAAGATGACGGCCGTCGTGGAGCATTCGACCCAGGCACTCGAAGAGATTTTCTCCTGCGCCAATCGCGGCTCGGCCGAATACCGCGTCAAGCTGATGGAAATCGCGCGCGCAAACGCGAACTCAGGATTCGACCTGGCGCGCGAAGTGCTCGAGGCGAAATCGATCCCCGAACTGCTGGAAACCACGGTCACCCATCAGCGCAAACAGTTCGAGACCGCCGCGGCGCAGATAAAAGAGCTCTCCGCGCTGACGCAAAAGGTCGTGAGCGAGACGACCGAGCCGATCCGCACCGGCATGACCGAGCCATTCAAACTCGCGAGTTGAGCGTCGCAGGCTATTGCGCCGCATTCTGTCGCTGGATGGCGTGCGGCCAGCGAAGCAGTTCGGCGTCCGCCGTCATGAGTGTGGCGCCGTGAACGATCGATGTCGCCATAATGATGCGGTCCGCCGGATCGGCATTCAGGTTCGCAAGTTCGACCGACAGAATCGCAATCGGGCCGGTCACCGGCAACTCGGCCACACCCGCATCGATCAATTGCAGTCGCAACTCTGACGGCGACTTTCCGAGGCGCAATCGGCGCTTCGAAACGAGCAAAGCGACTTCCCAGAAGCTGATGGTGCTGACCATCAGCCGTTCCTCGGCGAGCGCCTCATCGGCCCGTTTGCCGCTGACGGCGCCGAGCATGTCGCTATCGGTCGCGAACCAAATGGCTGCGTGCGTGTCGAGCAAGATCACTTCATGGCGTCCCACTCGACATCGATCGGCGACATGATGTCGCCGATGATCTCAACCTCGCCTTTCCAGATGCCGCGCGCGTTCTTTGCTTTCGGTTTGTGCGGTCCCAATTCGGCAATCGGCTGGCCGTTTTTTGTAATGACGAAATGCTCGCCCGTGCGCGCGACCTCGTCCATCAGGGCGAGGCACTTGGCCTTGAATTCGGAAGCTTTGATGATCTTTGACATCGTATATGACCATGGTCATGACTATGGTCACATAACAGCAAGGGCGCCTTTTTTCAATGGCTCGCGCGCCGCTCAGTTCTGCGGGTCGACCCGCCGGAACTTCTGCACCCGCTGCCCGGTCTGCACCTCGGCGGTGTAGACGTTGCCTTGCCGGTCGACCGCGATGTTGTGCAGCGCCGTGAACTGCCCGGCCTGCCGTCCCGGCCGGCCGAAGCGCGCGAGCATCTCCTTCGAGGCGCGATCGACGACGCGGACTTCGCCGTTCATGCCGTCGATCATGTAGATGTATTTCTGCGCAGCGTCGGGCGAGAACACGAGATCGTAGACCGTGCCGTTTCCGCGCGTGTCCTTCTCGAAGATGTGCTCGGAGACGAAAGAGCCATCCTTGCGGAAGACCTGCATGCGATTGTTAGTGCGGTCGCAGACGTAAACCAGCCCGTCCTTGCCGATGCGGATGCAATGCACCGGATTGCCGAATTGCCGCTGCGGCGGCTTGCCCGGATCGTATTTTGGCGTCTTCTCGTCGCTGGGTTTCTCGCCGTACGCGCCCCAATGGCGCTTGTAGGCGCCGGTCTCTGAATCGAACACCACGACGCGGCGGTTGGCGTAGCCGTCGGCCGCGAAGACTTCCTTGGCCGCGACATCCACCGCCACATCGGCGGGCGAGCCGAGCCGGTCGGTCGCATTGCTGTCGTTGCCGTCGCCCTGCCGGCCGATCTGCAGCACGAACTTGCCGTCCATCGTGAATTTCAGGAGTTGGCCATCCTTCTTGCCGTTGCCGGCGAGCCAGACGAAATCGTTGTCGTCGATGAAAATCCCGTGCTCGTTTTCCGGCCATTGGTAGCCTTGGCCCGGTCCGCCCCAAAAGCGCAGCAGATTGCCGGACGCGTCGAACACCAGCACCGGCGGTGGAGCCACGCAGCATTTCGCTTCGGGCGGGTTCTGCTCGGCGGCGCGTTCGCGCGGCGTGAGCGAGAGCGGACGCTGCACCACCCAGATCCGGTCGTATCTGTCGGTCGCGATGCCGGCGACCTGACCCAAAATCCAGTTGTTCGGCAGCGGTTTTGGCCAGAACGGCTCGACCCGGAACTGCGGCACAGCATCTTCGGACAGTGCGGGTGTCGACAGGGCGAAAACTGCAACGGCGAGGATACGCGCAATCGATTTCATGGCTTTGCCCCGATCGGTGAAACGCAGTCAGTCTTTCATCTTCACGTAACTGCCCGGCGCGTCCTCGATCGGCTGGTACTCGCCGCCGCCCGGATCGCGCGCCGCGACCGTTGCGCCGTCCTGCTGTTTGATCCAGTCGACCCAGTCGGGCCACCACGAGCCCGGATGCTCGGCCGCTTTCTCCATCCACTTGTCGAGGCTGCCGAGCGGCGCGTCGCCGGTCCAGTACTGATATTTCGGCTTGCCCGGCGGATTGACGACGCCCGCGATGTGGCCTGAGCCCGCGAGCACATACTTCACCGGCCCGCCGAAGAATTTCGAGCCGAGGAACGCCGACTTCGCGGGCGCGATGTGATCCTCGCGGGTGGCGAGATTGTAGACCGGGATGGTGACGTCGCCGAGATCGAGCTTCACGTTGTCGATCACCATCTGGCCCTTGGAGAGCTTGTTATCCAGATAGCAGTTGCGCAGGTAGAACATGTGGTTCGCCGCCGGCATGCGCGTCGAATCCGAATTCCAGTAGAGCAGGTCGAACGGGTAGGGCTGCTTCCCCTTGAGATAATTGCTGATCACGTACGGCCAGATGAGGTCGTTCGAGCGCAGCATGTTGAAGGCGTTCGCCATCTTCTTGCCTTCGAGGTAGCCGCGCTCGGCCATGTTCTTCTCGAGCGTCTTGAGCTGATCCTCGTCGACGAACACCATCAGATCGCCCGCATGGGTGAAGTCGACCTGGGCTGCAAAGAACGTTGCGCTGGCGATGCGCTTGTCGCCCTTGGCCGCCATCCAGGCGAGCGTGACCGCCATCAACGTGCCGCCGACGCAATAGCCGATCGCGTTCACCTCGTCCTCGCCGGTGGCTTCCTTGATGACGTCGAGCGCCGCCAGCGGCCCCTCGCGCATGTAGTCCTCGAAGCTTTTCGCCGCGAGGCGCGCGTCCGGGTTGACCCACGAGATGACGAAGACCGTGAGACCCTGCTCGACGCACCACCGGATGAAGGATTTCTCCGGATTGAGATCGAGGATGTAGAACTTGTTGATCCAGGGCGGAATGATCAGCAGCGGCCGCTTCAGCACGCTCTCGGTCGCGGGCGAATACTGGATCAGCTGCATCAAGTCGTTCTGATAGATCACCTTGCCGGGGGTGAGCGCGAGGTTCTTGCCGACGGCGAACTTCGATGCATCCGACTGGCGGATCTTCAGGCTTCCCTGTCCGGCCTCGATATCCTCTGCCAGCATGCTCATGCCGCGCACCAGGTTTTCGGCGTTCTCGTTCAGCGTGTCGCGCATCAGCTCCGGGTTGGTCAGCACGAAGTTCGATGGCGAAATCGCATTGCCGATTTGCCGGACGTAGAACTCGGCTTTCTGACGCGTGTGCTGATCGAGATCTGCGTTCCGCACGAGCTGGTCGGCCCATTGCGTGGTGAGCAGGTAGGCCTGCTTCATGAAGTCGTAGAACTGGTTCGAGGACCACTCCGGGTCGGCGAAGCGCTTGTCGCGTGGATCGGGCGCGATGACGGGCGGCGCCGCTTCGCCA
>JAXDOA010000472.1:0-5411 GCA_034669125.1 Hyphomicrobiales bacterium | reverse complement strand
GAAACTCACGCGTCTTCGCCTTCACGGTTTCAAGTCCTTTGTTGAACCGACCGATTTCATGATCGAGCCGGGCCTGACCGGCGTGGTCGGTCCGAACGGCTGCGGCAAATCCAATCTGGTCGAGGCGCTGCGCTGGGCGATGGGCGAGACCTCGCACAAGTCGCTGCGCGCCGCCGACATGGACGCGGTGATCTTCGCCGGCTCCGGCAACCGCCCGGCCCGCAACCACGCCGAAGTGGTGATGACGATCGACAATGCCGACCGCACCGCGCCGTCGGCGATGAACGACCGCGAGACGCTGGAAATCTCGCGCCGGATCGAGCGCGAGGCGGGCTCGGTCTACCGCATCAACGGCCGCGACGTGCGCGCCCGCGACGTGCAGATCCTGTTCGCCGACGCCGCCACCGGCGCGCGCTCGCCGGCGCTGGTGCACCAGGGCAAGATCGGCGAGATCATCCAGGCCAAGCCCGAGCAGCGCCGCCGCGTGCTGGAAGACGCCGCCGGCGTCGCCGGCCTTCATGCCCGCCGCCACGAGGCCGAATTGCGCCTCCGCGCCGCCGAAACCAACCTCACCCGCGTCGAGGATGTGATCGGGCAGCTGGCCGGCCAGATCGATGGATTGAAGAAGCAGGCGCGGCAGGCGATCCGCTACCGCGAGGTCGCCGCCAAGGTGCGTAAGGCCGAGGCCATGCTGTTTCACCTGCGCTGGATCGAGGCCAATTCCGGCGTGGCGGAAACCGCCCGTACCCACGACCTCAGCGTCCGCGAGATGGCCGAACGCACCCGCGAACAGGCCGAGGCGGCCCGCATCCAGGCGGTGCGCGCGTCCGAACTGCCGGCGTTGCGCGAGGCCGAGGCCCGCGCCGCGGCCGGCCTGCAGCGGCTGACCAATGCGCGCGAGACGCTCGACCGCGAGGAAGAGCGCGCCGGGGAGCGCGTCGCCGAACTCGATCGCCGGCTGACGCAGTTTTCCGCCGATAACGCGCGCGAGCAGCAGCAGACCTCCGACGCCGAGGTGGCGCTGCAGCGGCTCGATGCCGAAGACGCCGAGCTGAAGGAAGAGATCAAGTCGCGGGTCGAAATGCGCAGCGGCGTCGATGAGCGGGTGTCGGAGGCCGAAACCGTCCTCGCCGCCGCCGAGCAGCTGTTCGCGGAACTGACCACCGCGCTGGCCGACCTCACCGCAAAGCGCAATCAGCTCGAGGGCAACGTACGCACCCACCGCGACCGGCTGGCGCGGCTCGATCAGGATATCGCCAATGTCGCGCGCGACGAGCAGAAGCTGGCGGAGGAAACCAGCGGCGTCGGCGACCTCGCCGCGCTTGCGGCCGCCATGGAGACGGCGCAGCAAAGCCTGGCGCAGTCCGAGGCGGCGGCGCAGGCCAGCGAAGCCGGCCACGTCGCCGCGCGCGCAAAGCTGGAAGCTGCCCGCAGCCCCCTTGGCGAAGCCGACAAGCGCGTGCAGCGGCTGGAGACCGAAGCGCGCACGATCTCGAAACTCGTCAACGGCGAGACCAAGAACCTGTGGCCGCCGATCATCGACGGCGTCACCGTCGCCAAGGGCTATGAGAAGGCGCTCGGCGCAGCGCTGGGCGACGATCTCGACGCGCCGGTCGATCCGTCGGCGCCGATGCGCTGGACCCATGCCGGCGTCACCGACGGCGACCCGGCCTTGCCCGCGGGCGTCGAGGCGCTCGCCGCCCATGTCGATGCGCCGGCCGAACTGGCGCGCCGTCTGGCGCAGATCGGCGTCGTGCCGAAAGAGCGCGGCGCGGGCCTGGTGCCGCAGCTCAAGACCGGCCAGCGGCTGGTGTCGCTGGAAGGCGACGTCTGGCGCTGGGACGGGTTTGTCGCCGCGGCCCACGCCCCGACCGGCGCGGCGCGGCGTCTCGCCGAGCGCGCGCGGCTGGTCGATATCGAGCATGAGCTCGAGCAGGCCCGCACCGAGGCCGGCGCCAGGCGCCAGGCGCTGGAAACCGCCGAGGCCGAACTGAAGGCCGCATCCGCTGCGGAGACTTCGGCGCGCGATGCATGGCGCGCCGCCCAGCGCGAGGCCGACGCCGCGCGCGAGCGCCATGCCGCGACCGAGCGCGAGATCAACCGCCACGCAGCGCGGAAGTCGGCACTGACCGAGGCCCACAGCCGCCTTGCCGCCGACCGCGCCGAGGCGCAAGCCGCCCATGAGAGCGCGAATGCGGCGCTCGCCGAATTGCCGCCGAGTCTCGACACCGAGACCAGGCTCGCCGCCGTGCGGACCGATATCGACGGTCATCGCCAGATCGCGGCGCAGGTGCGGGCCGAAGCGCAGGCGCTGGCGCGCGAGGCCGAACTGGCCGACCGCCGGCTGCAGGCGATCCTGGCCGAGCGGAGCGAATGGCAGAACCGCAGGCAGAGCGCGGCCTCGCAGATCGCCACCATCGAGGCGCGCATCACCGAGCTCACAGCCGAGCGCACCGAGCTCGAGAACGCTCCCGCCGTGTTCGCCGAGAAGCGCCGCGCGCTGATCAGCGAGATCGAATCGTCCGAAAGCAACCGCCGCGTCGCCGCGGACGCGCTGGCCACCGCCGAGAACGTAATGGCGGAAACCGACCGCGCCGCCAAGCTCTCGCTGGAAGCGCTTTCGAGCGCGCGCGAGGCCACCGCCCGCGCCGAGGAGCGCATGGAGGGCGCCCGGCGCCGCCTCACCGACATCGAGCGCGAGATCCACGACATGCTCGAGGTCACGCCGCCGGAGGTGGCCGGTCTTGCCGAGATCACGGCGGAGACTGAGTTGCCGCCGCTTGCCGAGATCGAGGAAAGCCTCGAGAAGCTGCGCCGCGACCGCGAGCGCCTGGGCGCGGTCAACCTTCGCGCCGAGGAAGAGCTGCGCGAGGTCGAAGCCCAGCACACCGCGCTCACCACCGAACGCGATGACCTGGTGGAAGCCATCAAGCGGTTGCGCCAGGGCATCCAAAGCCTCAACCGCGAAGCGCGCGAGCGGCTCCTGACCTCGTTCGAGATCGTCAACAGCCATTTCAAGCGGCTGTTTGTGGAACTGTTCGGCGGCGGCGAGGCCGCGCTGCATCTGATCGAGAGCGACGATCCGCTGGAGGCCGGACTTGAGATCATCGCGAAGCCGCCCGGCAAGAAGCCGCAGACGCTGTCGCTGTTGTCAGGCGGCGAGCAGGCGCTGACCGCGCTGGCGCTGATCTTCGCGGTGTTCCTCACCAACCCTTCGCCGATCTGCGTGCTGGACGAAGTCGACGCGCCGCTCGACGATCACAATGTGGAGCGCTTCTGCAGCCTGCTGCACGAGATGACCGCGACGACCGAGACCCGCTTCATCATCATCACCCATAATCCGATCACGATGGCGCGGATGAACCGGCTGTACGGCGTCACCATGGCCGAGCGCGGCGTATCGCAGCTGGTTTCGGTCGATCTGGAAAACGCGGTGAAGATCCTCGATCAGAACGTGGCGTGATGAGGCCCCTCCTTACCTTCCATGGCAAGCTCGGGAACGTCGCACTTGCATTCAACGGCTCGTTCCGACCTCATCATCGACAGACGTCTCGATCGGCTCGCGGCTAATACGCTCGTATTCCGCGATCACCTGTGCCCCGATCAGCAGGACCAGAGCCCCAATTTCCACGCTCAACAACACCGCGATGGCGGTGGTGAGCGAGCCATAGACCAGCTGGATTTGCGACATCGTCGTGTAATACCATGCCAGGATGTGGCGCATCGCTTCCCAAAGCACCGTGGCCGTCGCCCCGCCGATCAGCGCATGACGCAGCGACAAGCGGCCAACGGGCATGACAAAATAGATGGCGGTGAGAAGCAACATTTCGCCGCTGACCCCGACGATATAAAGCAGAAAAATCGAGAGTTGGTCGAGTGAGCGCGGGTGACCTAAAATCATGATGCTCCGGGTGCCGACGACCTGTAACACTCCGGACAGAACGGTGACGATCAGCAGCCCTACTCCCAGAAAAAGGATGAAGAGGTACGGCATCACGGCGGACACCAGAAAACGCCGCCGTTTGATTTTAACCCGGTGATAGAAGATCACCGACATCGCGTTCTCAAGAATGGTGAACGCCAATGCGCTGAAGAAAAGCATGGTGATAAATAAAATGCCCCCCACGACCTGTTTGTGAACGAGGAAAGTCCGAACTTCCTCGACCAGGGCAGCTGATTGTCCGGGAACCACGAACTCGAGATACTCACTCAGGGTCAGGAGAAGGCGTTCTTCCGGGATGATGTGAGAGAGCGCCATCAGAATGAGGATGAGCAGAGGAACCAGCGACAATAGGGTGTAATAGGCGACGGCTCCTGCAAGCAGCACACCCTGATTGGCGCGAAACTGCGTGATCACAGCCAGCGCGAAGTCGCCCGGTCGTCCGAATACTTTCTTGGCAATCCGGCCTGTCGTCCACATTTTGTACCTGGCGGGCATTGAGTACATTGGTGGTGTCTCTACGACATCACATAACGGATGTTACCCGCAACATCGATTTGAACGAATTCTCGGCTCACTTCCGAAATGAAGTCGTGCCTCAATCTCATGAGCGGAAACAGGGGGCAAAACGACAGATGACCGCTCCCGATCTTCCAGCCGAGTTAAAGGCCGCGCTCGATGCCAAGCTGCAGGGTCTGTCGCGCAACGACGCCGCCGAACGCGCCGCGCTGATCTCGAAGACCTACCGCGATGGCGGCGGCTCCGGCGCAATTACCTCGGAGGCCGACGCCCTGGCCTACGCGCTGGCGCGGATGCCGGCCACCTATGCCGCGGTAACCGCAAGCCTGAACGCGTTGCGCCAGATGACGCCCGACTTCGCGCCGGCCAGCCTGCTCGATGTTGGCGCCGGGCCGGGTACGGCGAGCTGGGCCGCGGCCGAAGCGTTTCCGTCGCTGCAACGTTTTGCGCTGCTCGATGCCAACAGCGCATTGCGCGCGCTGGCGCTGGATCTCGCCGGCCGCAGCGCGCGCCTGCGCGATATCGACTACCGGCGCGGCCAGGCCCGCGCCGCGCTGGACGACGCCGAAGCGGCCGACCTTGTGGTGGCAAGCTATGTGATCGGCGAGGTCGGCGACAGCGAACGCGGCGCGCTCACTGAGCTGATGTGGGCCAGGACCCGCGACACGCTGCTGGTCGTCGAGCCCGGCAAGCCCGCCGGCTATGCGAGAATCATCGCGCTGCGGGCACAGTTGATCGCGGCGGGCGCCCATGTCGCGGCCCCCTGCCCGCACGACGGCCGATGCCCGCTGACCGCGCCGGACTGGTGTCATTTCACCCAGCGGCTGCCTCGCTTGCGCGCCCATAAGCAGATCAAGGGCGCCGAACTGCCCTTCGAGGACGAGAAATTCAGCTATGTCGCGTTGAGGCGCGCGCCGGCGGTCCGGCATCCCGCCCGTGTGCTGGCGCAGCC